>NZ_JBZQEK010000176.1:0-1511 GCF_058719085.1 Candidatus Benthicola sp. | reverse complement strand
GGGGTCTTCCATCCGGCCGCGTACGCTGGGCGCACCGACTCGCGTCCGCGCGGCAGCGAGGGGCCCGGGCGCTACTTCGCATACAACAACTGGGACTTCAACACCCTCGCCGCCATCCTGGCGCTGGAGACCGGCGCGGACGTGTTCGAGGCGTTCGACGAGTACTTCGCCGTGCCGCTGGAGATGGAAGACTGGCGCGTTTCGGACGGCTATTACCACTACGAGCGGGACAAGTCGATGTATCCAGCCTATCCGTTCCGCCTGTCCGCCCGGGACGCCGCGCGTTTCGGGCTGCTGTTCGCCCGGGATGGGGTGTGGGATGGTGAGCGAATCCTCTCCTCTCACTGGGTGCAGCGCAGCTCGGCCCTGTATTCGATCGACAGCCCGGTGATGGGCTACGGCTTCATGTGGTGGGTCTTTCTCGACGATCGGCTGGAGCGGTACGGAGCCTACGCGGCCCTCGGGGTCGGCAACCAGATGATCGCGGTGATCCCGAAGCTGGACATGGTGATCGTGAACCGTGCGGACACCTACGTGGGCGAGGGGACCCCTGCCCCGGCTCTGCTCGACCTGATGGCCCAGGTCATCGACGCGCGGAGCGGTCCGCCGGACCCGGAGGCGCGGCTCGAGCCCCTCGAGGTCCAGGCCGACCCAGCGCTCACGGACGTGGCGCCCGATCGACTGACCCCGTTCATGGGCGAGTGGGACTATCCTGCATCCCCGCTCGGCCTTCCTACCTACACGATGGTGGACATCGCGGTCGAGGGTGGCCACCTGGTCGCCTACTCACCGGTCGCGGGGACCTTCGGCCTGTATCTGCAGGAGGACGGCACGCTGCACGAGGAGGACAGCCGGCGGACCTACATCCCCGTTCCGGGCGACGATGGGGCCTTCGCCGGGATCGCGGACCCCAGATCGATCGTGGTGGCCGCGATCGTCGCCTCCTCGGACGGAGATGCTCGCCGGTCGACCGGACTGCTGGCCCTGGTGGAAGGCAACGAGAGTTCCGGCGTCGAGGTGGGGCGCGCCGTGGTCGAGCTGACCGGGGGTGAGGCCGAGGCCGCCGAGTCGCGCGTTCGCCGACTGGCGACCGAAGTCGATCCGGCCGAGGTGGAAGGCGAGGTGAACAGCGCCGGCTACGGTCTGCTGCAGATGGGACGCGCGCAACAGGCCGTGCGGGTGTTCGAGCTCAATACCCGCGTGTTTCCCGGGGCCTACAACACCTGGGACAGCCTCGGTGAGGGCCAGGCGGAACTCGGCCTGTACGAAGAGGCCGTCCAGTCGTACGAGCGCTCTCTGGAGCTCAACCCGGACAACGGCAATGCGGTCCAGATGATCGGGCGGATCCGGGCTCTTCAGGCGGAGGAATAGGACAGGCCACGCACGCCAGGAGGGTTTCGCTTGGATCGCCGGCACTTCGTCGTGACCGCAGCCGGTGCGGCTGCCGCATTCCCCTTCGGCATCCGCACGGTCGGCGGGGCCGTGCGTCCGACCGAAGGGTCCGTTCGGCC
>NZ_JBZQEK010000175.1:0-6343 GCF_058719085.1 Candidatus Benthicola sp. | reverse complement strand
ACGACCGGGTCAGCGACGATGAGCTCGAGCCCGTCGTGCTGAGGAACGGGATACTCGCGGGACGCGGCTGGAGCTACTGGCGGGAGACGGCCCGGTCCGAGGGTATCCCGCTGGGTGGTGGAGAGTCAGCCGGGTCCTGACCCCCCCCACCCGGGCCCGTCGCGTGGCGCGGCGGTCGCGAGCGGCCTCGTCACAGCAGCGCCTCGATCTCGTCCATGATCCGATCCATCCGGCGCAACAAGGACTCGTACGGGTCCGGTCGAGCGAGATCCACTCCCGCTTCGACCAGCAGCTCGTATGGATAGCCTGAGCCCCCCGCGGCGAGCAGCTCGAGGTACGCCTCCGAAGCACCGGGAACGCCGTCCAGAATCCGCTCGGCGAGGTGGGAAGAGGCCGCGACCGATGTTGCGTACTGGTACACGTAGAAGTTGTAGTAGAAGTGCGGGATGTACGCCCACTCGAAGCTGAACAGATCATCAATTTGCACGACGCCCTCGTCGTGTCCGTGATATCGGCGTAGCAGATCTCCGTACATCTCGCCGAAGTCGTCCGCCGTCAGGGCTTCGCCGCGTTCCACACGATCGTGGATGCTCAGCTCGAACTCCGCGAACATCGACTGGCGGAAGAATGTCCCCCGCAGCTGCTCGAGAGCGTGACCCAGGTAGAACAACCGCTCCGACGAGCTCCGCGATCCGTCGAGCATCCGGCGAAGGAGCAGGGCTTCATTCAGCGTCGAGGCGACCTCGGCGACGAAGATCGAGTAGGAAGCATTGGCGAAATGCTGCTCCCGGTTGGTCAGAAACGAGTGGAGCGCGTGGCCCCACTCGTGGGCCAGGGTGGACACCGATTCGTAGTCCTCGTTGTAGTTCATGAGGACATAGGGGTGTACGTCGTAGATATGCCCGTTCATGTACGCCCCGGACTTCTTGCCCGGTCGCGGGTACACATCCATCCACCGGTCTCCGAAGCCCTGCTCCACCGCCGCGCGGGCGTCTTCGCCGAGCGGCGTCATGGCCTCGAGCACCAGCTCCTTGCCTCGCTCCACCGGAAAGACGAGATCCTCGGAGACGAGCGGCGGGTAGATGTCCCAGTACCGCATCTCCGCGAGTCCCATCATCCGCGCACGGAGCCGGAAGTATCGATGGAGAACATCGAGATTCCGGTTCGCATGGTCCACCAGGGTATGGTAGACGTCCGTGGGGATCCGGTCGGAATCGAGAGCCGCCTCGAGGGAGCTGTCGTAGCGGCGCACGCGGGCATAGAAGACGTCACGCTTCACCTGGGCGTACAGCATGGTGCCGAAGGTGCGGCCGAACCGCCGCCACACCTCGAAGAAGTCACGGAACACGCGCTCGCGGTCCGAGCGATTCGGGGCGCTTCGGTACCGGGAGTAGCCGGCCTGGTTCAGGAGGAACTCGGTCCCGTCCGAGAGCCTGATCCTGGGCCACGGCGCGTCCGCATTCGCCAGCATCGCGTACCCGGTCGAAGGTGCCTCCGTGACCAGCCCGGCCGCGGCGATGATCTCTTCCTCCGTAGCGCTCCGGGTGTGTGCGGCCCGACGAAGGATGTCCTCGAGCTGGTGACGATAGGTGTCGAGCCGCGGCTCCTCCGCGAGAAAACGCTGGACCGTGTCCTCCCCCAGGGAGAGAATCTCCGGCTCGATGAAGCTGGCGGCCTCGGAGAGTCGCGTCGCAACGAGGCTCGCCCTCTGCTCCATGCCGGCCGTCAGGCCCACCCGTGTGTCCTCGTGGTATCGCATGGAAGCATAGGAGGCGGCCCGGTACATCTCCTTCAGCACACCGGAATGGAGGTCCAGGCAATCCAGGAGCACGGCAGCTCCGGAGCCCAGGCGGTCCTGAAAACCCCTCAAGGACTCGATGCCGCGCTGCACCTCTTCGAGCGCCTCTTCCCAGGCATCTTCACCCGGATAGACCTCTTCGAGGTTCCACATGTCCTGTACATCGGAAGCTGACATTCCAGCCGCCCTTTCCGGTTGGGCACACATTGCCGACTGCCTCGTGGCCGGCAGGAACCTCCGCTCGAAGGCGACGAGGGGCAAGTGCATCCCGTCGGGGTTCCCCCTGTCGCCGACCGGAATCTCTCTGCAGCTTGTCGAAGCGCTCGAACATACCGCAATGCAAGCCGCATCCGGCGCTCACGCCGCAGGCGGAAGGGGATGGCATGCGTCTTACCGGGATCCGCGTCTACCAGGTCGACCTTCCCTTGCACGAAGGCGCGTACAGGTGGTCGGGTGGCAAATCGGTCGAGGTCTTCGACTCGACGGTCGTCAGGGTGGAAACGGACACGGATCTGGTGGGGATCGGGGAAGTGTGTCCCCTGGGGCCCGTCTATCTGCCATCCTTCGCGGCCGGCGCGAGGGCGGGCATCGCGGAAATCGCTTCCTCCCTCATCGGACTCGACCCCAGACAGCTCGACGTGGTCAACTCCAGAATGGACGCCGCTCTCAAGGGGCACCCCTACGT
Source organism: Candidatus Benthicola sp. (assembly GCF_058719085.1). NCBI lineage: Bacteria > Pseudomonadati > Gemmatimonadota > Gemmatimonadia > Candidatus Palauibacterales > Candidatus Palauibacteraceae > Candidatus Benthicola > Candidatus Benthicola sp. Next base: position 3,860 of record NZ_JBZQEK010000175.1, on the reverse strand, counting down.
GAAGTCGGCGCTGGACATGGCCTGCTGGGACATTCTCGGAAAGTCCGTCGGGCTGCCCGTCTGTGAGCTGCTGGGCGGGCGCTACGGGGCGGACTTCGTGCTGTATCGTGCCATATCTCAAGGCTCTCCGGAGGAGATGGCCGCCCGGGTCGCCGAGTATCGCGCGCAGGGGTACACGAGATTCCAGCTCAAGGCGGGGAGCGACGTCGAGGTCGATATCGCGAGGATTCGGGCGGCCGCGAAGGAGCTCGGTCCAGGGGACGTCCTCATCGCGGATGCGAATACGGGCTGGCTCTCGCACGAGGCCCTTCGCGTGGCGCGCGGGGTCCGGGACATCGATGTCTACATCGAGCAACCGTGCGCTACGTACGAGGAGTGCCTGGCCGTGCGGCGGCACATCGACCACCCCTTCGTACTCGATGAATCGGTCGATTCGATCTCAACCCTCGTTCGGGCCATCTCGGACCAGGCGGCCGACGTGGTGAACCTGAAGATCGGGAAGCTGGGTGGCTTGACCCGGGCCCGGCAGGCGCGCGACCTGTGCGTCTCGCTCGGGCTGGGAGTGACCATCGAGGACACGTGGGGCAGTGACATCGCCACCGCTGCCATCGCCCATCTGGCTCACAGCACCCCGCCCGAACACCGTTTCACATCGACGGATTTCAACAGCTACGTCACGGTGAGCACCGGCCATCCCCCGCCGACTCGGGAGGGAGGGCGGATGGCGGCGCCCGCGACCCCCGGTCTCGGAGTCGATGCGCGCATGGACGTGCTGGGAGATCCGGTGTTCGAGACGGTCGCCTGAGGAGTCGGAGTCCGTCTTCGGCTAGACCCTGCGGGGGCGAGAGGCACCAGCCTTCAGGAGGGCCCGGCACTCCACGCAGAAGTCCTCCGACTTCAGATCGACGTCCTCCACGTAGGTGGCCGCATGCATGACGCAGCGGTACGCCGGGCAGTGGACGAGTCCGAACGCGTGCCCCGCTTCGTGGATCACCTCCTTGACGGTCCTTTCGGCCAATCGGTCATCATCGGCGGGCAGCCCGTAGAACTCGTTTCTCAAGCGGTGCGTGGAGACCACGGCCCCCCGACCATCCAGTTGCGCCTGGCCGAACACGAAGGTCAGCACGGGTACGAAGAGGTCCACCTGCGTGATGCCTACGATGCGGGCGTCGGGGTCGGTTGAGCGTCTCAGGAGGCCGGCCAGGATCAGCGTGGCGTTGTACTGTCCCCGCTCGGCGGAGAAGTAGCGCGGGAGGTCCATATGCAGATCGATCGGCGCGACTGCGTGACCGAGCACGGCAGCCACGTCCGCGATCGCACGCCCGGCCCAGGCGGGCATGTATCCGTTCAGGAAGCCGAGGTAGATCCGGGACGCCACTAGGTCCTTTCGATTCCGTAGCGCCGGAGCTTGTTGTAGAGCGTGCCGCGATCGATGCCCAATCTCGCGGCTGCCCGGGTGATGTTTCCGCCCTCCTCCTGGAGCGTACGCTCGATGTGGCGCTTCTCGAGGGCAGCGAGAGTGGATCCATCGGGATCGCCGGCAGGACGGGAGCTGGGCAACGGCAGGTCATCGGGTCGGACCTCCGGTTCACGACCGATGACCATGGCGCGCTCGATCGCGTTCTCGAGCTCTCGCACGTTCCCCGGCCAGTCGTACGCGATCAGCTGCTCCTCGACATCAGCCGGAATCGGCTTCACGGGCTTGCCCATCGAGTGCGCGAACTTCTCCACGAAGTGGCGCGCCAGTAGCGGAATGTCCTCGCGCCTCTCCCGGAGTGGGGGCAGGTCGATCACGAAGACGTTGATCCTGTAGTACAGGTCTTCCCTGAACGTCCCGGCCTCGATCAGAGCCTCGAGATCCCGGTTCGTGGCACAGACGAGACGGAAGTCCGACGAGATCTCCTGGTTCCCCCCGAGGCGGTGGAATCGGTGGGTCTCGAGCACTCGAAGAAGGTCGATCTGCATCTTGGCCGGAATGTCCCCGATCTCGTCCAGAAAGAGTGTGCCGCCGTGGGCCAGCTCGATCTTCCCTTTCCTTCTGTACTGCGCTCCCGTGAAGGCCCCTTTCTCGTGGCCGAACAGTTCGCTCTCGAGGAGCGTCTCGGGAATCGAGCCGCAATTCACGGCCACGATCGGAAAGAACCGTCTCTCGCTCTGCGCATGTATGGCCCTCGCGATGAGTTCCTTTCCGGTGCCGCTCTCTCCCCGGATGACCACGTTGGCGTCGGTGCCGGCGACGGTCGAGATCATGTCGAGGACATGACGCATTCTCGGGCTCTCGCCGATGATCGGCGACGGAAGCGTGAGCTCGGAGACCTTTGCCTTCAGGCGGACGTTCTCTGCCTCGAGCTGTCGTTGCTTGAGCGCGTTACGGACCGTGTTCGACAACTCGTCCGGATCCACCGGCTTCGTCACGTAGTCGAACGCCCCGAGCTTCAAAGCTTCCACCGCCGTCTCCACGGAGGCGAACGCGGTGAGGATGATGATGGCGGCGTCGCTGTCGATCTCCCGGATCCGGCGCTCGAGGGTGATGCCATCCATCCCCGGCATCTTGAGGTCGATGATCACGATGTCGAATGGGCCGGAGTTCATCCGCTGAAGGGCCACGTGGCCGTCTTCGGCGGTCTCAACCGAGAAGCCATCTTCGAGGAACCACTCCCGGAGAGAGTTCCGAACCGACAGCTCATCATCGACGATGAGGATCTTCTTGCCGTTTTTCATGCGCTCCACTCGTGGATATCCAGTTCGTAGCTGGACGCGGGCTCGCGTCTGGGCTCACGGGGAAGCTCGATCAGGAAGCTGGTTCCTCTTCCTGGATCGGACTCGACACCAATCCGTCCCCCGTGGCGGGAGACGATGCCATACACGACCGCGAGCCCGAGGCCGACTCCGCTGGTGTCTTCCTTCGTGCTGAAGAACGGATCAAAGATCCGTCCGCGAATCGATTCGGGGATCCCCGTGCCGGTGTCCTCCACGACCAGCAGCACCTCACCCTCAGGATTCGACTCCCCGGGTGACGTCCGTATCGTGAGCTGACCTCCTTCGGGCATGGCCTCGACCGCGTTGATGGTCAGGGCCAGGAGGGCCTGCACGATCTGATCGCCGTCGCAGATGATGGTGTCGTCAACCAGGTCGAGGAGGAGGTCGACCTCCACGGAGCCGAGCTCCATGTGGTGCCCCGCAAGGCTCATCACCCGGTGGATCAGCTCGTGCAGCGACTCGGGTTTGAACTCGTGGGGGGACTCCCGGGCGTACGTGAGAAGGTCCTTCACGATCCGGCCGCACCGCAGCGACTCCGTTCGGATCAGATCGAGCTCCTCGAAGATCCGGTCCCGGGCCTCTCCCTCCGGCATGTCTCTCTCGAGCTTGCGCCCGATAACGCGAGCGTAGGTGACGATTCCCGACAGAGGGTTGTTGAGCTCGTGCGCGACGGTCGCCGCCATCCGACCCAGAGAGGCGGACCGCTCGACCTGGATGATCTGCCGGTTGATCGCCTCGAGCTCGGCGCTCTTCTCGGCGACGCGGTCCTCGAGCGTCTGGGACCACTCCCTCAGCTCTGCATCGGCCTTCGCCAGGCTGCGTGCCATTTCGTTGAAGGAGCGAGCGAGCTGACCGAGCTCGTCGGTTCGGTCGAGATCGATCGACACATCGAGCCGTCCGGCGGCCAGAGCTTCGGTGCCCCGTTGCAGCTTCGAGGCCGGCACGTGAACGGCCTGGTAGACGATGAGGGCGATCACCAGGGCCGAAATCAGGATGATGACGAGGCCGACGAGTCCGCTGCGCCAGTACGCGGTGGTCATGGCTCGGTCCACGTCGGCCAGCGACATCTGGACATCGAGCACGCCCAGCACCTTCTGGTT
>NZ_JBZQEK010000174.1:0-5936 GCF_058719085.1 Candidatus Benthicola sp. | reverse complement strand
CGCCACCCTTCCCGGCGATGCCGCGATCCGCGCGAGCCGGGCCCGACGTTCATCGGTGTTCTCGTTGGCGAGCGGTCCGGGGTTCCACTCGACCCGCAGAGCCTCGCGTCCACGCATCGCAGCCCACGTGTTGGTGGCCACTACGGCCACGCCGGCGTTCGTGAGACCGCTCGGGTCGGGCTCCAGTTCAATGACGTCGACCACATCCCGGACGGCGAGAGCGGCATCCGCATCGAAGCGCGTGACGGAGCCCTTCGGCACCGGACTTCGCTCGACGCTCGCGAACAGCATGTCGGGCAACTCGATATCGTAGCCGTACGTGGCCGTGCCCCGGACGATGTCCCCGGTGTCGAGCAGCCGCTGCGGAGTGCCGATGAGACGGAACTGCGAAGAATCCTTGAGCGGAGGATCCTCGGGAACCGGAAGCTCGGCCGCCGCCGACGCCAGGTCTCCGTACGTCAGCCGCCGCGAGCCACAGATCACGGCTCCCGAGTCGGTTCGACAGTCACCCGGCGCGACGCCCCACTGGAGCGCGGCGGCCTCGAGGAGCATCAGGCGAGCCGCCGCACCCGCGCGGCGGAGGGGGAGCCAGTTCAGCCTCACGGTCGTACTTCCCGAGGTGGCCTGCCGACCGTAGCGCGGGTCGGCCGGCGCCTGCACGACTCTCACCGAGGCCAGGTCCACGTCCAGCTCCTCGGCGAGGAGCATGCAACAGGCCGTTCGGCCGCCCTGGCCCATCTCGGTGCGATGGACGGTGAGCTGGACCACTCCATCGTCTCCGATCGAGACGAAGAGGTTGGGCTCGAACGGGCCCTCTGATCCCCGGGCATCGGCTCCCCACACCGAGTCTACCCGGACTCCGAGGACCAGCGCGGATCCGGCCAGTCCGGTCGTCCGCAGGAAGCTGCGCCGGGACAGCTGCATGACGCCGCTCATCGGTCGGCTCCTTCCGAGCCGGCGACGCCACGAATGGCGTCCCGGATCCTCAGGTACGTGCCGCAGCGGCAGAGATTTCCCGACATGGCCCGGTCGATGTCGTCATCGGTGGGGTTCGGCGTGTTCGCCAGAAGCGCGACCGCGCTCATGATCTGGCCGGGGTGGCAGTAGCCGCACTGCGGCACGTTGCCCTCGATCCACGCGGCCTGCACCGGATGCAACCGATCCGCGGTCGACAGCCCCTCGATCGTCGTGACCGACCGCTCCTCCACCGAAGCGATCGTCGTCACGCAGGAACGGGTTGGCTCGCCATCCACGTGAACCGTGCAGGAGCCGCACAGGCCGGCTCCGCACCCGTACTTCGTGCCCGTGAGCCCGAGCAGGTCTCGCAGCACCCAGAGGAGCGGCATGGCGGGATCGGCATCGACTTCGAGTCTCTCACCGTTGACGCGGAGGATCGGCATGGGTCGCACTCCTGCACGCAGGGTAGTCGGGAAGGTTGGGTGAAACCTACGGCCGGGCCCCCGAAGCAGCCACGGTCAGCCTTCGGATGCCGCCAGCCGTCGCGCCGTCGCCCGGGCCTGCCACGACTCCGGCCCGACGTGGCCCACGACCGTGGCGTGTCCCTCACGAAGAAGGCGCGTGCCCTCGTCCGTGCGTCCACGCGCGACGAGGGCGGCACCGAGGAGGCTCACGACTTCGCCCACCCTCCAGTGCGTGTCCGGAAGGGCTGCGTACGAATCCAGGGCACGGCGCAGAACGGCTTCGGCACGTTCCGGATCGCCGGCGGCGAGGTAGGCAGCGCCGAGGGGCTGAAGCGCCCTCCCGATCGCCGGATGGGGCTCGCGGAATACGCCGGCCCGGATCTCGATCACGTTCTCCAGGGTGTCCACCACCCGGGCTCCGAGCCCCTGCACCAGACGAAGGCTCGCCCGGTCCACTCGAACCGTCTGGGTGTAGCGGTGTCCTTGCCGCAGCTTCTCGACCGCCAGGCCCAGGGATTCCTCGAACAGTTCATCGGCCGCGTCGAGATCGCCCCGAGCCATGGCGACGTTGGCGAGCCCGTCCAGGAGGAGGATCGCGTAGACGCTGTTTCGCCCGGCACCCTCGAGAGCCACCCGGTAGCGGGACTCGGCCAGGTCGAGCCGTCCTCCCATCCAGTAGGCGTCGCCCGCCCGGGCGAGGGCCATCACGTAGTTCGGATCGCCGGGCTCGAGGCGATCCCGCTTGACGGCGATCGAGGAGTCCACGGTCGCTGCCGCCTCCTCGTACCGACCGAGATGGTACAGGACCGTCCCCCAGCGCTCCCGCATCGTCAGGGTCAGCGGGTGCCCGGAGCCCAGCCCGCGGTTCGCACGGTCCACCGCGTCGCGGAGCACGGCCTCCGCCTCCTCGTAGCGGCCCACGTCTCGGAGGGCCACTCCCCATTCGCCGAGCGCCTCGATGACATCCGGGTGCGTCGGATCGTACAGGGCCGACCGCATGGTCACGGCCGAGGCGGAGAGTGGCTCCGCGTCGTAGATCTGGCTTCGCAGCCGGCGGATCATCGCGATGTTCAGAAGCGCCTCGGCCGCCAGCGGGTGCGGCCTCATGCTGGCGGTGTCGAAGCGGGCGAGGGCGTCCGCGAACACTTCCTCCGCCTGTTCGAACTGACCCAGATCGTGATGGGAGACCGCGAGCCCGAACAGAGTCGATGCCGCGTCCGGGTGACGGTCGCCGAGCAACGCCCGCTGGGTCCGCAACGCCTCGTCGAACAGAGCCGCCGCCTCCGCGTGTCGTCCGCTGGCCCGCATCTGCCAGGCGAGGTCCGACTGGGTGCGAGCTAGGGTCGAATCGGGCTGTGACAGCTCCGACTTCCGGATGTCGAGGGCCTTCTGCAGGAACGTGATCGCCTCTTCGCGCTGTCCCTGGGCCGCGACCATCCGGCCGACCTGGCCGTAGCTCTCCGAGACCTCCAGGCTGCGACCGCCGAGGTGTGCGAGCCTCAGATCGAGGCTGCGGCGCGCCAGGGACTCGGCTCGAACGAAGAGACCGAGGTTCGCATAGATCTCGGCCACGTCGGCGAGCATCGCGGCCTGCATCACCGGCTCTCCGCCGAATTCCTGCTCGATCCGGGCCGCCCCCCGATCGAGGATCTCCCGGGCGGAGATCGTGTCTCCCTGCGCCTGGGCAGGCTCGGACAAACGGAAGAGGTCGAACATCAGGTCGCGCTGCCGGGCCGCCAGCTCGGCCTGGCGGGTCGCGCGCCCTGCCTGCGAAATGGCCGCGACCGTTCCCCCGAGGAGAGAAAGGACGGCGATCATGGCCGCCGCCACCCCGACCCGGTGACGCGACACGTACTTCCGCATCCTGTATCCGGCGGAATCGGCCCGCGCCTCCACGGGCCTTCCTTCCAGGTGACGCTCGAGGTCCTCCACCAGCCGGGCCGCAGAGCCGTATCGTCGCTCGGGCTCCTTTCTCAGGGTCTTGAGAAGGATGCGGTCGAGGTCTCCCCGCAGGGCCTTCCTCAGTCGCTGTCGTTCCAACCCCTCCGCCACGCGATCCGCGTCCACGCTTCCGAACAGGGGGGCACCGGCATGCGCGGCCTCTTCGTCCGGGCCGGGGCGGTCGGGCTCGGCCACGTCACTCGGGACCGGTGGGGGCTCCTGCACGATGATGCGGGCCCACTCGGCGGGCGCTCGTCCGGCCAGACCGAACGGACGCCGGCCCGTGAGGATCTCGTACAGCACCACCCCGAGTCCGTAGACGTCGGTGGCGGTGGTGATCGGCTCCCCCAACACCTGTTCGGGAGCGGCGTACTCCGGGGTCATCAGGTGCAACCCGGTGCGAGTCAGGGGCGCCGCTCCGCCCACCATCGAGGGATCGAGGATCTTCGCGATGCCGAAATCGAGAAGCTTCACCTCGCCTTCGTGCGTCACCAGGATGTTGGACGGCTTCAGGTCTCGGTGGACGACGAGCCGGCGGTGGGCGTGATGTACGGCTCGCGCCGCGGTACAGAAGAGCCGGATGCGTGCCTCGACCGGCAGGTCGTACGTGCGGCAGTGCTCGTGAATCGGAAGCCCGGGCACGTATTCCATGACCAGGTAGGGTCGCTCGTCGTCGGTGACGCCCCCGTCGTACAGCCGCGCGATGTTCGGATGATCGAGCGTGGCCAGGATCTGCCGCTCCGCCTCGAACCGGGCTCGCTGGTCAGCTGAACGAGCGCCTCCACTGATCACCTTGATGGCCACGCGCCGCCAGAACTGGCCGTCGTCCCGTTCGGCCAGGTAGACGACACCCATGCCCCCCCGGCCGATTTCCGAGATCACCCGGTAGACGCCGATACGCAGAGGAACGTCACCCGGGCCCGGATCGCCTTCCCCCGAGGACTCCAGACGCGCGGGGCTGTCCAGGATCCCGGCCGTGCGCAGGTGTGCGGCCAGCAGACGCTCGAGCTCCGCCGCGAGGACCGGATCTTCCCGCTTCGCACGCTGGAGGATCTCTTCGCGGGTCCGCCCGGAAGCGTCGAGGAGCTCGTCGAGCAGCTGGTCCAGCCTCTGACGCCTGTGCTCGCTCACCTCGGAGTACGCCTCACGGTACAGAGGAGTCGGGCGCCCCACCGTCCGGATACATCGAACGATAGAGCCAGGCTCTCGCCTTCACCCACTCGCGGCGGACGGTGCGATCCGAGATGCCCAGGACTTCGGCGATCTCCTTCTCTTCCATCCCCGCGAAGAAGCGGAACTCCACCACCTGGCGCTGCCTCGGCTCGAGCTGGTCCAGCGCCTCGTCCAGGGCGATCAGCTCGTCCGGCCGGAAATCGACCGGGGCTCTCCCGTCGGTGAGCGTCGTGCAGACCACGTCGCCGCCCCGCTTCAGGGCCTTTCGCCGACGGGCGTGGTCGACGAGCACCTGGCGCATGGCCCGGGAAGCGATGGCGAGAAAGTGTGCCCGGTCCGATGCCGGCATCCCGCTTCCCGCCAGCTTGAGATACGCCTCGTGAACGAGCGCCGTCGCGTGCAGCGTGTGTCCGGGTTGCTCCCGGTACAGCTCTCTCTTCGCGAGGGCGCGAAGCTCCTCATACACGAGAGGCACGAGGCGATCCAGCGCCCTGGAGTCGCCCTCCCGTACGGCCTGGAGAAGCTGGGTCACGTCGCCCTGCAGGCGATTCGCTTCTTGGTTCATCGGGCTCCGTCTCCGGGAGTGCGCGATCCGCCCCTGGCGGCGAGATCGCGGGCCTGGATACCCCTCACAATGTGTTCGCTTCCGACAGGGTGACAAGTGGGTCCCGAAGCTTCATCTTCCGCGATACGATCCACGACCGCCGGGGCGGGGGAAGATGTCGGAGGCGGAAGGTCGTTTCTCATAGGCTCCTGGAGGCCATCATGCTTGGGCTGTTCCAATCCGAACTGCGCCGTCCGAAGCGCGCTCTCACGATCTCGTTCGTGGCCGGAATGCTGGCCGTCGCGGTGCCGCCCGCGCAGGCTCAGATCGGTGGCGTCGACCTCGACACCATCCAGGCCGGTCGTTTCGACTACGGCAAGATGTGGACGTTCGAGTACGCGCCCGCCGAATACTTCAGCGAGACCTACGGTTTCGATGCGAGCCCCGAGTGGTTCGAGCGAGCCCGGCTCTCGGTCCTGCGCATTCCGGGCTGTTCCGCCTCGTTCGTGTCACCCCACGGACTCGTGGCGACCAACCACCACTGCGTGCGAGGACGGGTAGCCGGGCTGAGCGGCGAAGGAGAGGACCTGCTGACGAACGGCTTCGTGGCCCGGACGCTCGAGGAAGAACGTCCGATACCACGGTATTACGCCGACCAGCTGGTCGCCGTTCAGGACATCTCCGACCGGGTGTTCGAGGTCACGGACGCGGCCCCGCAAGAGGAGAGAGAGGAGGCGCGTTCCCGCGTCGTCGAGGAGATTCGGGACGAGCTGAAGGCCCTTCACGCCGCGGCCGGAGATTCCGTCTGGGTGCAGGTGATCGCCCTGTACAACGGTGGGCGCTACTCCGCGTACGTG
>NZ_JBZQEK010000173.1:0-24492 GCF_058719085.1 Candidatus Benthicola sp. | reverse complement strand
GTTCTCCTCCGGCGTCCGCATGAACCGCTCGGTATAGATCGTATCGTACAGCTCCCAGGAGGTCACCGGCGCACCGGCGATGGCAGCGGCGACGCGGTCCTCGCCGAGCAGCGCGGTCATCAGCGCCATGTAGCCGCCGTAGCTCCATCCCCAGATTCCGATCCGTGACCGGTCCACGTAGGGCAGTTCACCCAGCTCCCGGATCGCGGCGAGCTGGTCGGCCGTCTCCAGCTGACCGAGCCGCATGTAGACCTGTTTCTTGAACTCCCGGCCGCGAGCCCCGGTGCCCCGGTTGTCGACGCTGGCGACGAGGATGCCGTCCTGCACCAGCATCTGGTGCCACAGGTAGCGCGCGCCGCCCCACGCATCGCGCACCGTCTGTGAACCCGGTCCTCCGTACACGTAGAGGAGGAGGGGATAGCTGCGGCCCGGGTCGAAGTCCCGGGGCTTGATGATCCACGCGTTGAGCGTCGATCCATCATCCGCCTCCAACGTGAAGAACTCGGGCTCCCGCAGGTCCAGCGCCTCGAGCTTGCCGGCCAGTTCCGCGTTGTCGGCCAGAATCCGGATCTCGGCTCCGTCGGACGTCTGGCGCAGACTCGTCACCGGGGGGCTGCCGATCGACGAGTACGTGTCCGCGAACAGGCTGAAGCTCGGACTGAAGCGAGCCACGTGCGTTCCCCGACCGCCGGCGATGCGGACCCTGTCGCCGCCTTCCAGCGGCGCGGCATAGACCGATCGGGTCGTGGGACTCTCGGAGGCCGCGGTGAAGAAGATGCGGCCGCTGGCCTCGTCGACGCCGTGAAACGCCGTCACGTCCCACTGGCCCCGGGTCAGCTGGCGCACCATCCGACCGCTCCGGTCGTAGAGATACACGTGCGTGAACCCGTCCCGGTCGCTGGTCCAGGTGAAGCTCGTCCCCCCGTCGATCCAGTGCAGGTCGTCTCCGGCGTCGAGCCATGCCTCATCCCGCTCCGAGAACAGCAGCGAGACCGCCCCGGTACCGGCATCTCCCAGCAGCAGGTCGAGCTGATTCTGGTGACGGTTGAGGCGTTGGATGATGACCTCACCCGAGGAGGCGGCCCACTCCATTCGAGGGATGTAGAAGTCCTCCGCCACCCCCACATCGAACCAGGTGGTCTCGCCCGAGGCCAGCTCGATGGACCCGACCTGGACCGTGGAATTGGCCTCACCGGCCTTCGGATACCGGACGCCATCGAGCTCCGGATAGAGCGGCATCCAGTCCACCAGCCAGTAGGTGCGCACGGGGCTCTCGTCGAAGCGCCAGAACGCGATCCTCGAGCCATCGGGGCTCCAGCGAAAGGCGTCACGGAGATCGAGCTCTTCCTCGTAGACCCAGTCCGTGGTCCCGTTGATGATCGTGTCGCTTCCGTCGAACGTGAGCCTGCGCTCCGTCCCGGCGGCCAGGTCCGTGACGAAGAGATCACGGTCTCGAACGAAAGCGACCTGGCGCGCATCGGGCGAGAACTTGGCGAACATCTGCCACCCTTCGGCCTCGCTCACGGGCATCAGTCGGCGGGTCGGAAAGTCGAACACGTAGTAGCGGCCCTTGGTGCGCGCCCGCCACACCTGCTGGCTCTCGGTGAAGATCAACAGGCGCCGGCCGTCCCGGGAAAACTCGTAGCCTTCGATGGCGATCGGCTCGTCCGCGTCCGGGACCTCGAGCTCGGCCGCGGAGATCAGCTTCTCCCGTCCCCCCGTTCGCGCCTCGATCTGCCAGAGCTCGTCGTGGCCCGCGGAGTCCGGTGCCACCTCGGACCAATGAAGACCGTCGGGCATCCACCGGATCGATACGCCGCTTCCCCGGAACTCCCCCGTGCCGAAGATGCTCTCGACCGTGAGCCCCTGCTGAGCCGGCGCGTGCGGTGCCATCGAAAGCGACCACGACGTCGCGGCGACCGTCAGGAGGGCCGCCCTGGTGACCAATCTCGGAACCATCATCGGAATCACTCCATCGATATCGCCCGCCGGGGACCGGTCAGGTCGCCTCACCCGGCATGGCAGCCGCGGGGTGTACCTCCGCGGACAGCTTCGCATCGTCCTGGTCCTGCGACTCGGCTGCGCGAGTCCCGGACCGCCTACAGAACCCTGAGAACCTGAACTCTCGGCAGCCCGTACAGGATCTTCGTCCATCGTCCGAGGACCGCGTTTCCGTAGTAGAGCCGTCCCGTGCTCGTTCCCACGAAGCCGGACTGACGGGTCGTTCGATCGGTGGCCAGGGCCGTGAAGGCCCCTTTTTCTCCCATCGTCGACGTCTTGAACGCTGCCCACGTCTCTCCCGAATCACGGCTCACGAGAAGGCGCGCCTTGGCATTGCCGCGGGACCCTTCCCAGGTCGCGGGAGGTCCCGCCGCCGTGGCCAGAACGAGCACGGAATCGCGCGCACCTCGCTCGAACTCCGCGTCCAGCCGGGTGCAGTAAGCCGTCCCCACCTCCCCGGCGTGCGGTTCCCACTTCCGGCCGCGATCCCGGCTGATGTGGAAGCCTCCGCCGGTGGCGGCATACACCCTCGATGAGTCCAGCGGGTCGGCCATCAGGAAGTGGACGTCGTCGAAAAGGCCCTCGTTGCAGCCGGTCCACGTGCGGCCGCCATCGTCGCTTCGATAGGCGCCTCCGATCTCGACCCCGGCGTACAGCCTCCTGGAATCGTGCGGATCGGCCGCGATCGTATCGACCCGTGCGGCGCCGTCGCCCGAGTCCTTCCAGCCCTCCCGCACACCGAGCACACGGAACTCCGTCATCTCCTCCCAGGTCGCACCGCCGTCGCTGGAGACGTGCAGGGCGGCCGGGCGCGTGCCGGCGTACAGCAGCTCGGGCTCGCGCGGAGACACGGCGAGGGACCGGATGGTGTGGCCGTCGAGGGACCCCGTCATCTGTTGCCACGTGTGGCCCTGATCATCGCTTCGCCACACCCCGTGACCGCTCACCGCGGCATAGAACCGGCGGCCCGCAGGAACGATCGAACGGACGTCATCGCCCTCGAAATGACTCTCCTCCACCTGGGCGGCACGCTCGCCATGCACCCACCGCACGACGTACAGCCCTCCCTTCGTCCCGACGAGTATTCGCATCGATTTCGATTCCTTATCTCGGCGCTGCTCGCGATCCCGGATCAGGAGCCGGACACCCGGCCCGTAGAGCACGTCAAGGTCGCTTTCGCGAGGCGTACGGGCAAGTTTCGGCTGCCGCCGGACGAACGTGCTTTGGAGATTCGATTGACAGGCATGCACGCTCCACTACTTTGGCCCACCGCCAACCCCATCAGAGGTCGAGGAATGTCGCTGGTTCGTCTTGAGGACGTGTCCAAGAGCTTCGCCGAGGTGCACGCCGTGGACGGCGTGTCCTTCTCGATCGATCGTGGTGAGGTCGTCGGCTTCCTCGGTCCGAACGGAGCGGGCAAGACCACGACGATGCGCCTCATCACGGGAGCCCTGGAGCCGGATGCGGGCTCCATCGAGATCGACGGCCGCCCCGTCCGGGAGGACTCGACCGAAGCGAAGCGCCGCATCGGGTATCTGCCGGAGGCCAATCCCCTGTACCAGGATATGCTGGTCGGCGAGTTTCTGACCTTCGTGGCACGGCTCCGCGGGATCGACCCGCTGAGCATCCCCGACCGGATCGATCCGGCGGTGGAGCAGACGGGAATCGGTGACGTCTACTACCGGCCGATCGGCCATCTGTCGAAGGGATACCGGCAGCGCGTCGGTCTCGCGCAAGCGATCCTCTCGGAACCGGACATCCTCATCCTGGATGAGCCGACCGAGGGCCTGGACCCGAACCAGCGGGTCGAGATCCGCCGCCTGATCACCCGGCTGGGGCGGGACCACACCGTGCTGCTGAGCACTCACGTGATGCAGGAAGTACAGGCGGTCTGCGACCGCCTGCTCATCATACACCGGGGGCGGATCATCGCGGACGGGGGCGTGTCCACCCTGCTCTCCGGAGAAGCGGGCGGCACGCGCGTGGTCGTCGAGATCGAGGGGCCCGAGAAACCGATCCGGGAGGGCCTGGAATCCCTTCCCCCGGTGGCCCGCGTATCGGGCATCGAAGGCGGCGACCGACCTGCCTTCCTCGTGGTGGGAAGCGAGGGGGCGGACCCGCGCCCGGCGATCTTCGGCCTCGCCCGGGACCGTGACTGGACCCTGTGGGAGATGCGGAAGCAGGAGGAGGACCTGGAGCAGTTCTTCCGCGACATGACGGAGTCGGCCTCATGATCCGGAACGTATCCACCATCGCGGGCCGGGAGTTTCGCAGCTTCTTCGACCAGGCCACGGCCTACATCCTCCTGGTCGTGTTCCTGGTCGCCAACTTCTTCTTCTTCTTCCGCACCGTATTCGTGACCGCCGAGGCCACGCTCCGTCCCATGTTCGAGCTGATGCCGTGGCTGCTCCTCTTCTTCGTACCCGCAGTAACGATGCGGACATTGGCCGAGGAAAGGTCGCGCGGCACCCTGGAGCTGGTGCTCTCCCAGCCGGTGACGGGACTCGAGTTTCTGCTCGGCAAGTTCATCGGCGTCATGGGGTTCATGGCCGTGGCCCTGGTGGGGACATTCGGGGCGGCCATCGGTTTGAGGCTGGGGGGCGCCCCCTACTTCGGCGTCATGGTCGCCCAGTATGTCGGCGCCCTGCTTCTCACGTCGGCCCTCACGGCGATCGGCCTGTGGGCGTCCTCGCTCACCCGGAACCAGATCACCGCGTTCATCGTTTCCCTCGCCACGATCTTCATCCTCATGGCGATGACCCTGAACGTGGTGCTGATCGGCCTACCGCCCGTGCTGGCGGCGGCGGCGACCCGACTCGGTCTTCTGACCCATTTCGCCGCGATCACGCGGGGCGTTTTCGACCTTCGCGACATCGTGTACTTCCTGTCCTTCACGGCCGCCTTTCTCGGACTCGCGTACATGATGATCGAGCGGGGCCGGTTGAATCTGAAGGGGAGCGCCTGGCGGACCCTCCGAATCGGGACCCTCGGCATCCTCCTGATCTGTGTCGTGCTCAACCTGCTCGGACGGCACATCCGCGGGCGCCTCGACCTGACGCCCGGCAAGGCCTACACGCTGTCTTCCACGACGAGGGAGGTGCTGGGCGAGCTGGAGGACGTGGTCACCCTCAAGTTCTTCGCTTCCAGGGAGCTTCCGCCGCAGGTGGAGCTCGTGAAGCGCGACGTCGAGGACCTCCTGGGCGACTACGAGTCGGCGGCCGGGGACAACCTGCAGCTGTTGCGCTACGCGCCCTCGGCCACCGATCCGGAGGGCCAGGCGGAGGCCGAGCGCATGGGCATTCCGGCGATCCAGTTCAACGTGCTCGGACAGGAGGAGTTCCAGGTCCGGCAGGGATATCTGGGCCTCGCGATACAGTACGCCGATCAGAGCGCCAACGTGCCTTTCATCCGGCAGACCGACGACCTCGAATACCGGCTGACGAGCGCCATCCTGGCCCTCACGGATCCCTCGCGCTCCACCGTGGGATTCCTCACCGGCCACGGCGAGGCAGGGATCTCCGGTGCGGCGTCCACCTTCGCGGAGACGCTCCGTCAGAACTACCAGGTGATGTCCGTGGATCTCGCCGGGGGAGAGGCGCCGGTTCCTGATTCCGTCCGCGTACTCGTCGTGCAGGGGCCGGAGTCGCCTCTTTCGGAAGCCGAGGGAGACCGTCTGCGCGATTTCCTCGCCCGAGGCGGGAACATGTTCCTGATGGTGCAGCCGCTCACCATCGATGAGACCCAGGCGTTCCCGAACCCGCAGGCTCACCCCGTGCTGGATTCCCTTCTCGCCGAGTATGGAGTCCAGGTCCCCGAGGGCATGGTGATCGATCACCGGTCCAGCGGTCGGGTGACGCTTTCTTCCGGATCGGGGGTTGCCTACGTGGTGCCCTATCCCCTGTGGCCGATCGTGGTACCGGCGAGCTCGAATGCGATCGTCGAGGGGCTCAGCGGTGTGCTTCTTCCCTGGGCCAGCCCGCTCGATCTTTCAGCAGCGGACACGTCGACCGTGACGCCGCTGCTGGCGACGACCGAGTTCGGCCAGCACCTGACGGGCCCACACCCGCTCAACCCGCAGTTCGACTGGAGCTCCGTGGCCGCGGACCTCAGGCCGCAGCCGATGGCGGCGGCCATACTGCCCCGGTCGATGGGCGGAGAGGAGGGGGCCTCCGGCGGTAGGCTGGTGCTCGTGGGAGACGCCGACCTCGCCTCGAATCGCTTCGTCGGAGGCGAAGGCAGCAACATCCTGTTCCTGACGAACGCGGTGGACTGGCTGGCGCAGGATGAGTCCCTGATCCGCATTCGGTCCAAGCTCAGGGGAGCCCCACCGTTGCTGTACGCATCGGAAAGGGTCCGGGACGCGGCCAAGTACGGTAACCTGATCGGCATACCCCTGCTGTTCGTTCTGGTCGGAGCCTTCCGACTCGCCCGAAGGCGGAGACTCCAGGGAATGACCTACGCTCGGACGGGCCGAACTCCGGAGGACGGGGGGGCGAAGTCGTGAAGTCGAAGCACCTCAAGGCGATCTTCCTGATCCTGGTCGCCCTCGTCGCCGTCTACGGCGTGACCCGCTGGGGATCCGGAGGGGGAGGTGCACCGGATGACGAACGCATCCCCGATGCCGCCAGGGCCGGCGGGGATCTCGTTCGTGTCCTCGGTCCGGGGGACGCAGACTCGCTTCGGATCGAAGCCTTGGACGGCGCCTGGACGGTCAACGGCTATCCCGCGGACACGTCCATGGTGCGGCGTCTGCAGGCCGGGCTCGACTCCGCCCGTGTCGGCAGGCTGGTGGCACGTAGTGCCTCCACCCATGAGCGCCTCGGAATCACGGACGAATTGGCCAGGCGGGTCGACATCGGGCCGGCGGAGGACCCGACGCTGTCGTTTCTCCTCGGTAAGGCAGGTGCAGATGGACGATTCGTACGTTTCCCTCCGTCCGAGGAGGTCTATGCCGTCCCCTCCTCCTCCGTCCGCCTGCTGGAACGGTCCCTCGAGGACTGGAGGAGCCGGGTGGTGGCAGAAGCCGACACCGGAGCGTTGATCCGCGTGGTCGTGCGGCGGGACGATCAGCCGGAGCCCACCATCCTCGAGAGGACCGCGCCAAGCGGCGCGGTTGAGTCCGCCTGGCAGATCGACGGTCAGGCCGTCGACTCGGCGGCCGTGGCCGGGCTGATGGGGGAGGCGAGCCGTCTGGAGGCCAGCGGATTCCCCACCGATTCGATCGCCTTCGCCGCCGACTTCAGCCGGGCGGTGGCGAGCCTGGACCTGTTCGACGCGGACGGGCCCGGTGCGGTGCCCGCCGTGTCCCTGCTCTTCCTCACGGCTCCGGACGCACCGGAGTTTCTCGTGCGTCGGGCGGACGACCCGCTGGCCTATCGGATCTCGGCCGCCCAGGCCGAGCGGCTGCTGCCGACGCGAGGGCTGCTGCTGGGAGAGGATTAGAGCTTAATCGCCTCGGGACGCGGCACGAAGTCGACGGGCTGAGCGATCCACACCGTGGCAGGCCTGCCATCGCTCGAGGCCGGAGTGAACCTCGCCTCCGCCATGACGCGCAAGCCGATCGAATCCAGAACGGGATCCCCGGAGCTCGTATGGGTGGTGATGGCACCCACGTGACCGGTCTCTACAACGCACACCCATAGAAGCACCCGTCCTCCCGCTTCCGGCCGTTCTTCCTCTTGCAAGGCGATCAGGTGCTCCGAGAGAGCCTGCCGATCCCGCAACCGGGGCTCCGAATCACGCGGGAAGTAGGCGGGCGCGCCGCAGGGATTCTGACGCACGTCGTAGGGCTCCGCCGGTGCGACACGCTCCTGCGCCCCACCCGACGACACTCCGAAAATGAGGATCAGGAGGATGGCGATCACGATCGCCGCCACCCAGTGAACCCGGTTCTTCGGATCGAACACGCGCGCCTCCCGCGATCGGACCTCCCCGCGACGCTCGCCGTCGGACGTCGCGGGGCGGCCGGGCCGCTCAGCTCACGTTCGGAGCCGTCATCTTCGCGAAATCGATGATGCCGGCCAGCTCCTCGTCCCCCATGAGATCCATCTCGCGCACGACCTCGCGCAGCGTCTTGTCCTCCTTGAGCGACTTCTTCGCCACCTCCGCGGCGCGATCATAACCGATCTCCGGCGCCAGCGCCGTGGACAGCGAGCCCGTGGTCTCGGCGTAGCGCGCGCACCGCTCCACGTTCGCCGTGATCCCCGACACGCAGCGATCGGCAAACGTGCGGCTGCCGGTGGACAGGATCTCGATCGACTCGAGCAGGTTGTGAATCATCACCGGGATCATGACGTTCAGCTCGAAGTTTCCGCGCTCGCCCCCGATCGTGATGGCCGCGTCGTTCCCGATCACCTGCGCCGACACCATGGTCAGCATCTCGGACATCACCGGGTTCACCTTGCCCGGCATGATCGAAGAGCCCGGCTGCAGCTCCGGCAGGTTCAGCTCTCCGATGCCGCACCGCGGCCCGCTCGCGAGCCAGCGGAGGTCGTTGGCGATCTTCATCAGGCTGCACGCCACCACCTTCAGCATGCCGCTCATCTCGACCACCGCGTCCCTCGCCGCCTGGGCCTCGAAGTGATTCTCGGCCTCGCGGAACTCCACCCCCGTGATCGAGCTGATCCGGGCGGCCATGCGCGCACCGAACTCGGGGTGCGTGTTGATTCCGGTCCCCACCGCGGTACCGCCGATGGCCAGCTCCCGCAGGGACACCCGGGCCCTCTCCACCCTCTCGATCCCGTGCTTCACCTGGCTCGCGTACCCGCTGAACTCCTGCCCGAGGCGCATCGGGGTGGCATCCTGAAGGTGCGTCCTCCCCGCCTTGTAGACCCCGTCGAACTCGACTTCCTTCGCCGCCAGGGCCTCCTGCAGGTGCGCGAGCGCCGGCAGGAGCTCACCCTCGACCGCGAAGAGCGCGGAGACGTGTACGGCCGTCGGGATCACGTCGTTGCTCGACTGACCCATGTTCACGTGGTCGTTCGGGTGAACGGGCTGCTTGCTGCCTACCTCGCCTCCGAGGATCACGTTGGCGCGGTTCGAGATCACCTCGTTGGCGTTCATGTTGGTAGAGGTGCCGGAGCCGGTCTGGAAGATGTCGAGCACGAAATGGTCATCGAGATCTCCGTCCATGACCTCCTGCGCCGCCTGCTTGATGGCTCCGGCGCGCTCGGCATCGAGGAGCCCCAGCTCCTCGTTCACCTCGGCCGCCGCCCTCTTGATCACCCCGAGGGCGTACAGGAAGCGTCGATCGAAACGAAGCCGGCTGATCGGAAAGTTCTGGCGTGCCCTCTCGGTCTGTGCCCCGTACAGCATTTCCGAGGGAATGCGCACGGGACCCATCGAGTCCTTCTCTTCTCTGTACTGTGACATTCTGGCACCCGCCTTTGATCGAATCTCAGAACTCGAGTCGGTCTCCCGGTCCGACTCCGTTCGCCTCGAACCAGCCCTGGTTCATCTCCAGGGCGTACATCATGGGCCCCCGGGAGTAGTAGTTCTGGTCGGATTGGGGCTCCATCTGCTCGACGTTCGTGATGACGCCATTCGCGTCGATGAACGCGATGTCGAGCGGGATCCGGGTGTTGCGCATCCAGAAGGACCGGACCTCCGCCGTACCGTATACGAAAAGCATGCCTCCGTTCTCGGGCAGCGAGTCCCGCTCCATCAGGCCCTTCTCCCTGAGCTGCGGATTGTCCGCGATCTCGGCCGACACCTCCACTCCGCCGATCCGGATCTTCGTCGTGCGCACGAGCCGGCCGCCGCCGGCCGGCGCCGGCTCACCCGCCTGCTGCTCGGACGACGCGGCGGCGTCCCGCGCGCCGTCACTCCCGCTGCCATCCGCCGATTCGCAGGCTGCAAAGACCAGCGCGAGGCCGCATGCGGCGGCCACCGCGAGGGGGCGACGGAGGCGTCGAAGGATCGAAAGGAGGATCGGGAGAGACTCGGTCATGGCTTGATTCCGGTGAGGTTCGTCGGAGGCTTCTGTCCCTGCCAAGATGCGTCCTCGATCGCCGCGCGCAAGCGGACGTCACGACGGGTTCGAGGGCGATTCCGGTGCTTCGGACAGTACCCGTTCCGGGGATGTTCGATCCGCGGCCCTGGAGCCCGAATCGCCCGAACGGGACCATTGAGAACCGTGAACCGAATCGGTACATTCTCAATCCGTTGAGAACGTCCGAAGGGGGGTCCGGATCGGCCCTCCCGGCCGATCCGTGTCGAGTCCGAAACCGCGCGCAGGACGGTCATGCCCAACCGCTCCACCACCGTGTCCACCCGACCGCCACTCGGCTGCGCCGCCGTCATGATGCAGGTCCTCAGGGGCGAACTGCGCGAGCGCGAGCTTCCCTTCACCCATCAGCGGGAAGCCATCGCACAGGTACTGTTCGAGTCCACCCGGCACCTGTCCGCCGACGACGTGGCGGCGGCCCTCCGCGAGCGGGGAGAGCATGCGGGAAAAGCGACCGTCTACAGGACGCTCGCCCTTCTGGTGGATCTCGGTCTGGCGACCGAGCACGACTTCGACGAGGGCTTCAAGCGCTACGAGACCCAGGTCGGAGCGGCCCAGCACGACCACCTGATCTGCACCGAGTGCGGCGGGGTGTTCACATTCAGCCACCCGGATCTGGACCGTATCATCGCGGAAGTCGCCGCGGAGCGAGGCTTCGACGCGATCACCAGACAGGTCAAGGTGTTCGGAACGTGCAGCGGCTCCGCATCGTGTCGAAAGGCCCAGAAGGCCTACCGAGATACGGAACTCCCTTCCTGACAGAGAGCGAAATGACTTCGCGTGAGAGACTTCTCCGTCTTTTCGTCGAGCGGTCCTTCCAGGAGGGAGACTTCGTGCTCGCCTCCGGCCGCCAGAGCCGTTTCTACATCGACTGTCGTACCACGACCATGCATGCCGAGGGACAGGTGCTCCTCGGAGAGGTCGGGGCGGATGCCATCGAGTCCGCGGGTTTGGAGCCCGATCTGATCGGCGGTCTCACGATGGGTGCGGACCCGATCGCCTATGCGATCGCGGGTGAGACGTGGCGCCGCGGTCGTCCCGTCCACGCATTCTCCGTCCGGAAGAGGCCCAAGAGACATGGCACCGGTCGGCGCATCGAAGGCTGCTTCGAGCAGGGCGCTCGCGTGATCGTCGTCGAGGATGTGATCACGACCGGAGGCTCGGCGCTCCAGGCCTGCGAAGCGGTTCGCCAGGAAGGCGGCACCGTGCTGGCGGTGCTGGCGGCCGTAGACCGTCAGGAGGGAGGCCGCGAAGCGATCGAGGTCGAGGGGCTGGACGTGATCACCCTGTTCGGAGTCGACGAGTTTCAGGCGTTCGTGGCGGACTTCGCCGCCCCCGGGAGGACCGACGACTGATGCTCAAGCACGCATTGCTCTTCCTGAGCGAACGGGACGACCTCAAGAAGGTCCTGTTCAAGCTTCCGTACGCGCGTCAGATGTCCGGCCGGTTCGTGGCCGGAGACACCTCCGAGGAGGCGCTGAGCGTGGCGCGCGAACTCAACGAACAGGGCTTCCGGGTGACCCTGGATCTGCTCGGCGAGAGCGTCTCCGATCGCTCGGAAGCCGAGCTGGCGGCCGCGGAGTACGCCGAGAGCCTGACGGAGATCGACGCGCACGAGGCGAAGACCACGATTTCGCTCAAGCTGACGCAGCTGGGGCTCGACATCGATGTGGACTTCTGCTACCGCAACCTGCTCGGGATCGTCCGGAGGGCGGAGGAGCTGGGCAACTTCGTCCGCATCGACATGGAGGACTCGGATCACACCCAGTCGACGCTCGATGTCTTCTATCGAGTGTTCGAGGAGCACCGCAACGTCGGCATCGTGATCCAGTCCTATCTGCACCGCAGCGAAGCGGACATCGCGCGGCTGGTGGAGATCGGAGCCCCGGTTCGCCTGTGCAAGGGTGCGTACAGCGAGCCCTCATCGGTCGCGTTCCAGGAGAAGCAGAAGGTGGATGCGAACTTCGTCCGGCTGATGAGGATGCTGCTGGACGGAGGAGCCGCACCCGCCATCGCCACTCACGATGAGCGGATGATCGACGCTACCCTGGAACACGTGGCCCGCAACGGAATATCGGACGACGCGTTCGAGTTCCAGATGCTGTATGGGGTGCGTCGGGACTACCAGAAGCAGCTGGTGGACAACGGACTGAACATGCGGATCTATTTGCCCTACGGGTCCCAGTGGTACTCGTATTTCATGCGTCGCATGGCGGAGCGACCCGCGAACCTGCTGTTCGTTCTGCGCGCCGCTGTCGGCGATTGAAGCCAAGGAGAAAGCGTACGTGGTCACTTTCACCGAAGGAGCGAAGGCCCACGTGGTGGCCTTCCTCGCAGACGAGCCCGAGCCCCTGGCGGTCCGGATCGAGGTTCTCGACTCCAGCCCGCTCGCACCGCGCTACGATCTGGCGCTGATCGAGGAGTCGGAGAAGGAGGCGGATGACGCGGTCTACGACGAGGGCGCGTTCGAAGTGGTGGTCCCCCGGTCCAGCGTAGACCTTCTCAAGGGCGCCACCGTCGACTGGGTCGAATCGATGCAGGGAAGCGGGTTCAGGGTCGAGAATCCCAACATCGTGCCGATCGGCGAGGGGATGAAGGACGGCCCCATCGCCGACCGTGTCCGCCACGTCATCGAGGGACAGGTGAACCCGGCGATCGCGAGCCACGGTGGCAGCGTCAAGCTCATCGAGGTCCGGGATGACGTCGTGTATCTCGAGATGATGGGTGGGTGCCAGGGGTGCGGCATGGCAGCGGTCACCCTCGCGCAGGGGGTGCGGAGGATCATCATGGAGAGCGTGCCCGAGGTGCGGGACATCGTCGACGTCACGAATCACGAGGCAGGGGCCAACCCTTACTACTGATCGTCCGTGATGGGGAGGCGGACCCGCCGACCGGTGCGGGCCCGCGTCCAGCCCGCCTCAGCGCAACACGGCAGCGATTCCCGTATCCACGGGCATGCTCGAACCGGACAGCACGAGCGCGCGTCCTCCGTATCGGATCGTCATCTCGGCCAGCTCATCGAGCAGGTCCACCGTGTCTCCGAGCGGGTCCTCTCCTCCGAGGCGGACGATCTCGATCTCTCCGGAGGTGCGGTCGATCCGACCCCAGATCACACGTCCCTTCTCGGTCAGCAGGAGCCGGATGCGGCCGGCGACCGCCAGGCGGGCGATGGTGCTGATGTCCGATTCCGTCTTGCCGCGGCCGAACGAGCCTTCCCAGAGATCAATCGCCTTCTCGATCTTGCCGTCCACGGACTTCCGGGCGATCGGCCAGGCGGCCGCGTGAATTCTTCCCTCGTCCCAGCCCGTGACGTTTCCGACGATGCCTTCGTCGGCCAGGTTCTCGAGCTTGCTGACGCTCCGGTAGATCGGGTGGTAGTAGTCCACCGCCGCGAGAATGATCGGACCGATCTCATCGGCGAGGAGTTCCCGCACCCCTGCGTCCACGGCGCGGAAGAACTTCTCGAGCTCCTGCTTGGTGTCATCCTTCCCCGCACCGTGCCCATGGAAGATCGGCGCCGAGCCGTGTCCCCGTGAGCTTCGGAGATTGAGACGGTCCGAGACCACCTGCGTACCGAGGGCCTCCTGCAGGCTGGTGGGCACCGCCGACAGATCGACCGGCGCGAGCTCGGATGCGGTACCCTCCCACAGCCGCACCTCCTTCTGGGCCACGGAGAGCACCCAGAACCGCTCGGGAGCCTGAAGAAACTCGATCAGCGGCTTGGTGTGGAACGTAGGTCCCACCACGACGAGGTTGGGTACTCGGGTGGGCAGCCTGTAGAGACGCCCGAAGTCCTCCGACGCGAACAGGGCCAGGCCCTCCGCCTGGTGTTGCCAGAAATCCTGGTCCCCGACGAGCGCCTCTATGGGAGCCAGCAGGTCGTCACCGCTGGAGTTCTCGGTCGCCATCATCTCCTTCGCCCGCTCGATCGCGGCACGCAGGCGGAGCGGCTGCGCGGCGACCTCGGCCCCCGTCCGATGCGTCTCCATGTAGATCGACACGGCGGGAGACGCCTCCACGCGAATCAGTTCCTTGAGTTGATCTCTTCCGAAGTAGTCCACGAGAGTCCTCGCCCTCCTTCCAGGGAGAAAGCGAACCGGAGCGATCGTCTCCCGGCGCTCCGGCGGAAACGGAAGTCAGTCTTTCTTGTCGACCCAGCCGCCGAGCAACATGCCGACGATGGAAACCACGATCGCGCCCAGCACGGCCGAGCCGAATCCCGCCAGCTCGAAGCCCGGGGTCAGCGCCGCGGTCAGGTAGAGCATGGCGCCGTTCACCAGGAGGTAGAACAGGCCGAGAGTGATCACGGTCAGCGGTAACGTCAGCAGAACCGCGATCGGCTTCAGGGTCGCGTTGATGAGGCCGATGACGATCGCCGCGATCAGGATCGTGCCGGTGTCCCTCGCCTCGATGCCGGGTACGAGGGCGACGGCCGCGTACAGGGCCGCGGCGTTGACGAGCCACCTGAGGATGAGTTTCACGTCGCTGCTCCTCCGGGATGAGTGGATGGGACGCGGGCGCCGGCCCGAGGCCGACCCGCCCGCGTCCTCTCCTTAGAAGGCCGAGAGCAGGCTGAACTGGAAGAACCAGCCCTTGTCCGGACGGCTGATCGGGTTCACGAAGTCCAGCTCCATGATCAGGAAACCGAGGAGGTTGAGTCGCGCGGCGATCCCCACGCTGGCCACGATCTCGTTGCAGTTGACGATGATCTCCTGATCGGGACTCCCATCACAGGTGAGCCTCGGAGTCGATCCATCTCGCCAGGCCACGCCCGCGTCGAAGAAGGGAGCGAAGTCGAGGGGCGGAGCGCCCGCGGACGGAATCAGGCCGAAGAACCCGAGCATCGGAATCCGATACTCGAAGTTCGCGGTCATGATCCGCGTTCCGAACAGGTTGTTGAACACGTCGCACGAGGTGACCGTGGAGGACGCGCACTCCTCGGCGCTGAAGGACCCGTCGCTGTACCCCCGAATGATCGAGGGATAACCGAGGTACAGCTCCGACAGGACGGGCACGTTCTCGTACCCCTGTACGGGGTCGCTCCGGATGTCGCCCCACGTGGCCTGCGAATCGGGCCCATACCGACCGTACGTCATCAGCCGGAAGGCGAAAGTAGTGGGACGCACCGGCAT
Organism: Candidatus Benthicola sp.; assembly: GCF_058719085.1. Classification (NCBI taxonomy): domain Bacteria; kingdom Pseudomonadati; phylum Gemmatimonadota; class Gemmatimonadia; order Candidatus Palauibacterales; family Candidatus Palauibacteraceae; genus Candidatus Benthicola; species Candidatus Benthicola sp. Next base: position 9,354 of record NZ_JBZQEK010000173.1, on the reverse strand, counting down.
CAGGTACTTCCGGAAGTCGCCCAGCAGCGTGTAGAAATCGAGGTCGCCGAGTCGCGGAGACACCTCGAAGCGATACCGCTGCCCGAGAATCGGTCCCGTGCCGCCGAAGATGGTGTTGTCGTACACGAGCGCGGCCGTGGCGGTGGCCATGTTCAGGGACCCCGGTGACGGCAGCTCTTCCGTCTCCCGGCTCAGCTCCGTGCCGCCGAACGAGAGCTCGCTGACGCGGAGCTCGTTGTAGAAGTCGATACCCTGGTAGCCCACCCCCAGCTCGACTCGGTTGGCCCGACTGATGGGATAGCTGATTCCGGTCGAGGCGATCCGGTTGACCTGCCACTCCCGCAGCTCCGATTCCACGTACACGCCCTGCTCGTTGTCCACCGCGAGCCCGTAGCGTCGCGTCACGTATGGAATCTGACCGGCTTCCACGTTCCAGTTCCAGCGCGTCCGTCGATTCTCGTAGCCGACGATGACCGCCGAGCTGCGCAGGAGGTTCCCGTTCGCCGTGTTGATGTTGAAGAGCGTGCTCAGGTTCCGGTTGCCGAGCATGTCGCTGAAGTAGAGCTGGATCCCGCCCGCGAGGAACGCGCCGTACCGATCGGCTCCGGCCGCCAGCGTCGGCTGGCTCACGTAGTCCAGCGTGATCCCGGGCTTGTACGCCTCCTGCTCGAACGTGAGCGTGTCGGCGAGGCCGAGCTCCGGCTCGTCGAGCAGGACGGTCACGAGACCCGGCGACCGGTCCTGCGGAGGAAGAACGGCCGGACTGACGCCGGCGATTCTCTCCTCGATAGGCTCCCCTTCCAGGACCTCTTCGGAATCGATCCTGTACAGGTTGTAGTCCCCGCGCTCGAAGGCCGTGTAGACGAGACGGTCCGTGCCCGCGGCGGCCGAGATCGCCGGACTGAGCGCCGTGATTCCGCTCACCCCGGTGATCAGGTCGGTCACCTGGTGCAGCTGCCCACCCTGGAACTCGTACCGGTACACGTTGCTGATCCCGCTCACATCCGTGACGAAGTACAGGCTCTGCCCGTCCGGGGCCCACTGCGGGTCGATGTGCTTTCCGACGCCGAACACGGGCATCGCCTGGATCTCCGCCGAGACCGGGTCGATCAGGCCGAGTCGGTAGTTTCCGTACTTCAGGTCCGACAGGTCGGTCGTGAAGCGATCCGTCACGAAGGCGATCGTGGCTCCGTCCGGCGACCAGGCCGGCTGCAGGTCGGAGTAGAAATCACTCGTCAGACGACGGAGCTGCTCCGTCTCGAGGTCGAGCACGAAGAGGTCGGTGTACCCATCGATGATCGCGGCGAACGCCAGACGGCTCCCATCCGGTGAGAAGGTCGGCGTGAAGACCTCGCCCAGCTCCTCCAGCCGCACTTCCTTGACCTTCCGGCCGGACTCCGCCTCGATGATCGAGATGGCGGGACGCCCCTTCACGATCACCCCGAACGCGAAGTAGCGGCTGTCCGGGCTCCAGGATCCGGAGGAGTTGATGAACTGCAGGCTCTCGAAGTGCGAATCCACGGCGGTCTTGGTGAGCCGCCGAATCACCTTTCCCGTCTCGGCATCCGCCAGGAACATCTCGATGGAGAACAGGTCCTTCTCCGACAGGAACACCAGGCGCGAACCGTCCGGGCTGATCGCCGGGCCCACGTTCAGACCGCCGCCTCCCGTCTGCTTCGACACGAGCTGCACCGCTCCCTCGTGCTGCGGCAGCGGCGGAAGATCGTCCAGGTCGCCCAGTTGCTTCATGTCGCCCGGATCGACCGCCTCCCCGGGGCCCGCACCTCCCGGTCCTTCCCGGTCCGGCGCCGTATCCGTCGCCGCCGGCGGCGGAACGATCACCGCGAAGTCGGCCTGCTCCGCGAGGACTTCCTCCGCGACGGTGGAGTACGCGTCGTAGATGGACTGATGCCATTCCGCCTCGAGCTGCGGGATCGGAACCTGCAGTACCGCTTCGAGCGCCTGCTCCGGATTCCCGGACTGCCCGGCGACCTTCAGGACCTTGCCGATCGCCTCGTCCCCCCACTTCCCGGCCACGAACGCCCAGAAGGCCTGCCCCCATCGATAGGGGAAGTAGTCCCACTGCCTGGTCGTGAGATCGCGGAGGGTGGGCAGCCGGCAGCTGCAGGCCGCGGCATCCCGCATCCACATGGCGGTATGCGCGTCGACCGGTCCAACCGAGAGATACTCCGCCATGCCCTCGACGAACCACAGGGGCAGCAACAGGGCCGTGGGCCCGCGGAAGCCGATTCCTCCGCTTCCCGAGACGCTCGTGATGTCGAACTGGAAGGCGTGCACCAGCTCGTGACCGATCACGTGGTCCGATTCGTTGAGCGTCCCGGCGAGGGGCAGCACGATTCGCCGCTTCAGCACCTCGGTGACACCCCCCGTCGACTCGCCGATCTGGCCGAACACGGCATTGGTCTGTTCGAAGTCGGGGTGGCTGGCGTACAGGATCAGGGGCTGGCGACCCTTCAGCTCGTGATCGAGGAGCCGTGACACCCGCGCGTACCAGCGCTCCGACATCCGTGCCGCTTCCCCGACGATGGCCTCCATCTCGGGGTAGTAGTAAATGTCGAAGTGCTCGGTCTCGAGCACCCGCGTGTCGAAGGTCTTGTACTGTACCTTGTTCCGCCCGAAGTACTGAGCCTCGGCCGCGGCCGGTGCGACGGCCGCCGAGCAGGCCAGGATGAGAAAGAAGTGCAACGCCCTCGAAACGAACGGGCCACGCGTCATATCGTGCCTCCATCGGCCCGAAGGCGCCTGGCCTCCGGAGTGATTCCGCCCCTCTGGTGCTGGTTTCGATCCATACCCGTCGGGGTCGGCCGAGTTTCTCCGACCTTCAGCGGCCGCCGCCGATCGGGTCACTGGCAAGGACGAACCATTCCGTCGTACCGATCCCGGGCCCGCTCCGCCTGCTCGAGGTCACCGTACGGACCGAGCGAAACCCGATTCAGGCCATCGGTCCCGCTGCTCACGATCACGGGCAGGCCCCGGTCCCGGAAGCTCGCGGCGACCCTCTCCGCATTCGCCGGATCCGAGAACGCGCCGACCTGAACCATGCTGCACGTCAGCAGCGCGGACATCTGGGCGATCGTCAGCCGCACGCGCGCCGTTCCGGGACCCAGCATGTCGAGGTCACGGGCCGCGGCCAGCGACACATCGATGATCCGGTCGTCCACGAACGGTCCACGATCGTTGATCCGCACCACGGTGCGCCGGCCGTTGTCGAGATTCGCCACCTCGACGCGTGTGCCGAACGGAAGCCGCCTGTGGGCCGCCGTCAGCTCCTCCATGTCGTAGACCTCACCGGAGGCCGTCCGCTTCCCATCGAAACCGGGTCCGTACCAGGAGGCGACCCCCCGTTCCGACCAGTTCTCGCTGACGCTCGTCATCGGGGGAGGCGTCGTCCCTCCACACGCGACGATCGACAGGGAATAGAAGACCAGCGGCACTCTGACCGAACGGAAGAAACGCATGGAGGTAAAGATACGGTGCCGGGCGCGGCGGCGGGAGTCGCGCGGGGCGGATGCCCGCGGTTCGCCCTGATTGCGCTCCGGAGATCGGGCGCGCACCATGAAGGGCGGCAGATCGAGTAGCTTTCGACCGGAACGACTTCTGGAGACGTGAATGAAGGACACCGAATACGGGATGCACCGAACCCTCGAGGGTATCGGATTGAACGAGGCGATCGAGCGGATCACCGATGCTCTCCGGGAAGAAGGCTTCGGGATCCTGACCCGGATCGATGTCGCCGAGACGCTCAAGCAGAAGATTGGGGCCGACTACCGCCCCTACGTCATCCTGGGGGCCTGCAACCCCACGCTGGCCCACCGGGCGCTGACGGCGGACGACAACATCGGCCTCATGCTTCCATGCAACGTGGTCGTGGCAGCAACGGGAGAGGGCTCGGAGGTGGCGTTCATCCGCCCGCACGCGATGATGGACATCGCGGATGCCGACGGCATTCGCGGGGTGGCCGACGAGGCGCAGGAGAAGCTCGAGCGGGCCCTCGCCGCCGCGACCTCCTCGGGTTCGTGAAGAGCGGTCACGCAGGAATCTCCCGATGGCAAGGTCCCTCCTGACACGCTCGGGCGCGGTCCACGCGCGCGCCCGACGGCTGATGGCGGCCTTCCTGATCGCGAGCCTCGCGCCAGCGCTCACGGCAGGCGCCTGGCGACCGCCGGACCTCGTGCACACGCGCCTGGAGTCCTCGGTGCCATCGGATGGAGATACCCTCGCGCGGATGCCGGAGCGCCTGGAGCTGCGGTTCAGCGGTCCGGTCAACCCGGCCCTGAGCGCCCTCATCGTCCTGACCCCTGAGGGGGATTCGCTGCGCGTGGAGGTCGAATCCGGCTCGGACGACGGCCGGGTTCTCCAGGGAGCCGCGCCCGATCTCCCCGCCGGCCGGTACACGGTGCTGTGGCAGACCGTCTCCGGGGATGGGCACCCGGTATCGGGAGAGATCCGCTTCGTCCTCGCGAGCCTGTCCGGTGTGGGCACCGGCCTCGCCCCTGATACGGCGGCGGTCGAAGCGGGAGTCCCCGACGCGCCGTCACGCGAGCCGACGGACGACGGAACCGTGGAGGAGACTGGGCGAGACATCGAGGCGGAAACGGGAGGCCCGTCCCCCGGCGGCGTGGCGCTCGCAGCGCTCGCGACCTTCTGCCTGCTGGGATTCGCCGGGCTGCTGTGGCACTGCGGATCCCTCCCCCAGGTGGCCGAACCTCGCGTCGGGCGAGCGATCCGGGCCTTCGGTGGGCTCGCCCTCACCCTCGGCCTGATCGATCTCGTCTCATGGACCCTCCGTGTCGTACCGGAAGGCGGGGGTCTTTCGGCCTATGGCGCCGCTCTCGGGTCCGGTACCGGGCTGGTCGATTCTGCGAGGCTCGCGCTGACGGCCGGGGCGATCGCGCTTCTGGCGAGGCGACCGCGACCGGCGGCTGCAGCGGCCCTCGCGGCGGTCCTGATCGGCGCGGCGGCCGGGCACCCGGCCGTGTTCTCCCCATGGCTGACGATCCCCGCGAATGCCCTCCACCTGGGTGCCGCCGCGATCTGGCTGGGAGGCCTTCTGCTGCTCGTGACGATCCCCGATCGGCCCTCCGTCGAGGCAGGCGGGTGGACGCTGGCCGGGACGGTCCGGTCGGTCTCGTCTTCGGCTCTGCTGGCCGTCCTTCTGATCGCCGCCTCCGGGATGATTCAGTCGATCCGTCTCGTGGGCGAGATCGGGACCCTGGCCAGCACCGACTACGGCCTGGGTGTGCTCGCCAAGTCGGGCGGGCTTCTCATCCTCGTCGGTTTCGGCGCCTTCCACCGGCTTCGGGTGCTTCCCGAACTGGAAGGCGACGGGGGGAGACGGTTGCGCCGCACGGTGCTCGCCGAGATGATCGTGATGCTGGTCGTGGTGCTGGTGGCGGTGTGGCTCGCCCACGTCCCGCCCCCGATCGAACACTGAACGTCGAACCGGAATCCCGAATGAAGCCCCTGCTTCTGGTCGCATCCGTGCTGCTGGTGCTCCTGACGACCGCGTGCAATCGGGAAGGACGCAGAGTCTACCTCGCCGCGGGGTGCGACGAATGCCACGGGGTCGACCTTCAGGGCACGCGCACCGGGGGGCCGCCGATTCGTGGGACGCGGCAGCACTGGGACGTGGATGGCCTGCTGGCGTATTTCTCGAATCCCGACAGCGTGGCGGACGTCACCCCTCGACTGATGGAGCTCCGGTCGTATTACGAGTCGGGCATGAAGCCCCTGGACTGGCCGGACCCCGAAGGACGGAGGGCCCTCGCGAAGTACGTGCACCGCTGGTAGGGCTGTTCGCCCCGGTACGAGCCGACTTCAGCCGGCGGCCCCCTTCTCCCACCAGATGTCGGGCTCGAGAGGCTCGTCTCTCGCAGTGGCCGGCACCCCGAGTCGCTCGAGCTCCGCGAGGACGGCCTGCACGGCCATGGGGACCGCTTCCCGTACCGGGTCCGTGAGTCGGGGATCGTACTCCGTGGCTGCCGGGATTACCCCCACGACGAGGACGTGCCGCGGGGACAGGTCGTGGAGCTCGAGAGCCAGCAGCGTCTCCTTGAGCCCCGGGTCGTGGGGGGACGTTCGCTGGGCCGGCGGGTGCTTCAGCAGCTGATCCCGGTCGTACAGTCGCAGCTCACCCGGCTCTCCATCCGAGCGTACCGTGTCGACCACGATCAGGTGGTCCTGCCCCTGCAGGTAGGGGCTGAGCTGCAGGCCGGGGGTCCCCAGGTCGAGCACCTGCACGGTCTCATCGAACTCCCAGCCGGCCAGCAGGGTCTGGATGACGTAGGGCCCCAGCCCGTCGTCCTGCTGGAGGACGTTGCCGAGGCCCATGACCGTCACCGCCACCGGACGAGCTCCTCCGCGGCGGTCAGAGAGCTTTGACCTTCGCGATCTCCTTGCCCTCCGGATCCAGCGTGTGGATGGCGCAGGCGAGGCACGGGTCGAAGGAGTGGACCGTGCGAAGCACCTCGAGCGGAAGCTCGGGATCCGCCACGGGATTCCCCATCAGCGACGCCTCGTACGGTCCCTGGCGTCCCTGCGCGTCGCGCGGCCCGGCGTTCCAGGTGGAAGGAACGACCGCCTGGTAGTTCTTGATCCTCCCGCTGTCGATCACCACCCAGTGCGACAGAGCACCCCGGGGAGCCTCGTGGAATCCGAATCCGCGCTGCTCGCCCGCTGGGAACTCGGGCGGGTTGAAGATGTCCGTGTCGCCGGAGCCGATGTTCCCGACGAGCAGCTCCCAGTGCTTGTAGGAAAGCTCGGCGAGAATCGCCGTCCGGAGTGCCCGCGCCAGGTGCCGGCCGAGCGTCGAGTGGAGGTGCTGCAGCCCGAGCTGCACGCCGGCCATGCTGGAGGCCTGCGCGACGGCCATGTCCACGTACTTCCGGGTGAGCTCGTGGCCCGTGGCGTATCCCACGAGGATCTGGGCGAGCGGCCCGACCTGCATGGGCTCGTTCGCGAACCGCGGCGACTTCACCCACGAGTACTTCCCGTTGTCCTGGAAGTCCGTGTACATCGGGTCGGTGGTCTCTTCCCACGGATGCTTCTGCCAGTCTCCGTCGTACCACGAGTGAGCGATGCCCTCCTGGACGTTGTCGCGGAAGTACTCGTCCTTGAACGAGGTGATCGCCCGCGCCGTCCCGATGTCCCCGTTCATGATCGTGCCGCCCGGAAGGTCGAACTCCGTGCCGGCCGTGTCGAGGGGCAGGTCGGGGACGGCCAGGTAGTTCTTGACCCCGGCCCCGTATCCGAGCCAGTCGGGGTACATCGAACCGATGGCGATCACGTCCGGAATGTAGACCTCACGGACGAAGCGGGTGACGTCGTCCAGCAGGTCCTTGATGGCGTAGAGCTTGTTGAAGTTGAGCGTGGCCTCGTTGTCCAGGTTGATCGCGTTGGCGACGCCACCCACGGCGAGGTTCTGGATGTTGGGCGTCTTGGACCCCAGAATGGCCACGATCTGATTGGCCTTCCGCTGATAATCCAGCGCCTGGAGGTAGTGTGCCACCGCCAGGAGGTTCACCTCGGGCGGCAGCTTCATCGCCGGGTGTCCCCAGTAGCCGTTGGTGAAGATGCCGAGCTGGCCGCTCTCCACGATGCCCTGCACGCGGTCCCGCGTCTGCTGCATGACCTGGACGCTGTTGCCCGGCCAGTCGGAGAGGCTCTGCGCAATCTGTGCGGCCCGCCTGGGATCTGCGCTGAGCGCCGAGACGACGTCGACCCAGTCGAGCGCCGAAAGATGGTAGAAGTGCACGATGTGATCGTGCATGGCGTGGGCGCACAGGATGATGTTGCGGATGTACTGGGCGTTGAGAGGGATCTCCATGTTCAGCGCGTTCTCGATCGTTCGGACCGAAGTGATCGCGTGAACGGTGGTGCACACGCCGCAGAAGCGCTGTGTGAACAGCCAGGCGTCTCGCGGGTCCCTCCCCTCGAGGATCGTCTCGATGCCTCGCCACATCTGGCCGGACGCCCAGGAATTGCGGACCGACCCGCCCTCGACCTCCACGTCGATGCGCAGGTGGCCTTCGATACGGGTGATCGGATCAACGACGATGCGTGCCATCTCTCACTCCTCAGGCTTTCGCGGCCGCGGGGGGCGCGCCGGTCAGAATGGGGAACCGCTTGATGATCACTATGTAGGCCGCGATCTCGAACGCGACGAGACCGACGGTGATCAGGATCTCCGGAATCGCCGGGAAGTAGCTCCAGTGCTCACCCGGTCGGAAGGCGAACCAGTACGCCGAGAAGCGATACAGGGCCCCTCCGAACACGATCATGAGCGACGCCCGGAACAGGTACGTCCTGTCCGTGCGCTTCGCCCTGTTCATGAGCATGAGCGCCGGCACGAGGAAGAGCAGGAGCTCGACGAGGAACAGGATGCTGTACACGTCGAACGCGAAGACGTAGGCCAGCTTGCCCTGCCAGATCACGTCTCCCAGCCGCACGACCACGTACGCCAGCAGCACGACGACCATCGCGTCGCCCAGGCCCGCGAGCACGCGGGTCTCCCGGGGCCGCTTGTAGACGGTGCGCGAGACCATGGTCTCCATGATCGTGACCCCGTAGCCCATGCCGACACAGGAGACGAGGAACAGGAACGGGATCCACGTCGTGTACCAGAGCGGGTGCAGCTTGGGGCCCGCCAGCAGGATCATGCTCCCGAGGCTCGACTGGTGCATCGTGGGCAGCAGCATGCCCAGCGCGATCAGCCACGGCATCGCCTTCTGCACCTTCGGCGTGGCCGCCGTGGCGAACCTCTTCAGGAACGAGTCTCCACCCTTGGCCCACTGCTCGAGAAAGGCCGGCGACAGCTCGATCCAGAGCACGAACGTGTAGAGCATGATGCAGAGCGCGACCTCGAGCTGGATCGAGCTCAGGTTCCATGTCCAGAAGAAGATCGGGAGCTTCCACGTCCACCAGACCCGGCCCACGTCGATCAGCACGCCGATCGCCCCGAGCGTGTAGCCGAGTGCGCTGGCCAGGAGCGCGGAGCGCACCAGCGGGTGGTACTTGCCCTTGTTGAAAGCATAGACCAGGAGAGCGATGGCGTAACCGCCGCACCCGAGGGCCGTGCCCGTCACCACGTCGAACGCGATCCAAAGGCCCCACGGGTAGCCGTCGCTCAGGTCGGTCACCGCGCCCAGGCCCGCCGCGAATCTCCACAGGAGCAGAACGGCGGCGATCCCGACGAGGATCAGCAGCCCCTTCATGGTGGGGGTGAGAAGCTTCCCTCCGACCGGCGTGGCTCGCGCGCTCATGATGCCACCTCCTGGTCCGCTTCTGCGTCCTGCTGACGGCGGCTTCTCCAGGTCAGACCGGCGAGAACCGCGT
>NZ_JBZQEK010000172.1:0-5120 GCF_058719085.1 Candidatus Benthicola sp. | reverse complement strand
GTGACGAGTCCGTGCTGCTGGCCGGCGACCTGAACACCTGGTCGGACCACGAGACCTCGGTCCTCCACCTCCGGGAGTGGTTCGTGGATTCTCCGCCCTCTCTCGAGGAGCCGACGCGGGGAGCCTTTCCGACCGACCACATCCTGTTCCGGAAGGGGCAGGGCGCAGCTCCCCGGCTCGTCGATTCCTCCTACACACGGCTGGCCGGGCGCTATCACTCGGATCATCACCCGATACGCGTGACACTTCGGTTCCCGGAACGGGCTCCGGAATGACGGTTCGATGCTCTCGCGCCGCCCCCGGCCTGCCACTATTCTACCGGTGTCGGCGATCGGCAGATGCGAGATCCTGTTCGCGGAGGGGGTCATGAACATCCGATCTGGGAGCGCGTGGAAGTCTTGTGCTTTCGGAGCCGTCCTGCTCACCGCGCTGGGCTGCCAGCCCGCCACGGATGTGGAGGTGGACCAGATCCAGGGGACCTGGCTGGCCACGGAGGCGCGCCTCGAGGACCTCGAGGGATACAAGCTGGGCAACGTCGATCTCATCGCGGAGGGATGGAACGTCGCGTTCAGCTCGCCGGGCAATGGCGAGTTCACGCTGGTGCTGGATTCACCCGACGACCCCGGCGTGCAGGGAATCACGGGTGTGATGGAGATCAACGGGACCCGCGCGACCTTCACGACGGACACGAACGTCACGAACGGGGACATCTTCTTCGATACCGACGACCACCAGCTGGCCCTCAGCATCACGGGCGGCCTCACCTACGACTTCTCGGGCAACGGGAACGAGAAGCCGGCGAAGCTCCTGGTGGTGATGGACCAGGTGTCCTCGCAGCCGGCCCCGTAGAGAGCCAGGCTTTCCATCCCGTCAGGCGGGACCGTTCTGGCGGCTCCGCCTCGTTCTGCGCCGGGCGATGGGAAGATGCGCGCCTTGGATGACCCTCCTTCAGGACCACTACATTGAAGACCAAGTTCGCCCTGCTCCTGGTGTTCGCCGCCTTCCTGTCGACGGCGTGCGATCAGGTAGTTCCCCAGTCCGAAACCGATGAAGCGGCAGCAACCCGGCCGACGGATCCGCTTCCCTCCTGGAACGACGGCCCGACGAAAGAGTCGATCCTTTCGTTCGTAGAGAAGGTGACGAGCGAGGGCTCGCCCGAGTTCGTGCCGGCAGCCGAGCGCATCGCCACCTTCGACAACGACGGCACGCTGTGGGCCGAGAAGCCGCTGTACGTCCAGCTCGCCTTCGCGATCGACCGGGTGAAAGAGCTCGCGCCTCAGCATCCCGAGTGGGCGAGCACCGAGCCCTTTTCCTCGGTCCTGGCCGGTGACCTTCAGACCGCCCTGGCCGGAGGAGAGCACGCGATGCTCGAGCTCGTCATGGCTACTCACGCGGGGATGACTACGGCGGAGTTCGAATCGATCGTCGCGGACTGGGTCGCCACGACGAAACATCCCGGAACGAACCGGCTCTACACCGAGATGGTCTATCAGCCGATGCTCGAACTGCTCGAGTACCTGCGCGCGAACGAGTTCAAGACGTTCATCGTGTCGGGGGGCGGGATCGAGTTCATGAGGCCGTGGACCGAGCAGGTATACGGCATTCCCCCCGAACAGGTAGTGGGGAGCAGCATCAAGACGCAGTTCGAGATGCGGGATGGCGGTCCGGTGCTCGTCCGGCTACCCGAGATCGACTTCATCGATGACAAGGCCGGGAAGCCGGTCGGCATTCACTCGCACATCGGCCGGCGTCCGATTGCCGCGTTCGGCAATTCCGATGGGGATCTCCAGATGCTGCAGTGGGCGACCGCGGGCGACGGTGCGCGCTTCGCGCTCCTCGTTCACCACACGGACGGCGAGCGGGAGTACGCCTACGACGCCGGCGCCGAGACCGCCCTGACCACGGCGCAGCAGAACGGCTGGACCGTCGTGGACATGAAGACTGACTGGAACGCGATCTACCCGCCCGTGGAGGAGTGAGGCTGTCGGGCCGCCGGGCCAAAGGCGGCCCCATCAACAGCGAACTCGCTGCGCGTTTTCCGATACAGGTCTGTTCTCTGGCGGTTCTATGGACTTCCTGACACGACGCAGACGGTGGTGTGATCAAAGAGTCTGAACCGAATACGGCGCAGTTTCGCTTCGCCTTCTCCGTGCGAGCCGCGATGGGGATGCTGCTGCTCACACCGGTGTACCTGTCCGCACAACCGGCTACGTCGGTGACGGCGCGTCCCGTGCAACCCCGCATCATCGACACCTGGTCGATCGCCGATGGACTCCCAGGAGCGGTCACGGACGTGACGGAGTCCGCGGACGGAAGCCTGTGGTTGGGCACGGTAGCCGGCTTCGCGCGTTTCGATGGTGATGCGTTCGACATCTACGACAGTAACGACGTCGCGAATCTGCCCGACCAGCGTATCGAGGCCTTGGCGCCCGCACCCGATTCGTCCCTGTGGATCTTCACCGACGGGGGCCATGCCGCCCGGTGGTCGGCGGGAGCGATCACACGGCGGATCGATTTCGGAAGCGACGCCCTCAGGCCGGAGACGGGCAGCGACTTGCTGGACGCGGACGACTTCTGGGCGTGGCGAATCGATCTCGTATACCACGTCCGGGATGGGGAGGCAAAGACCACCACGCCCGGCGAGATCTTCGGAGTGGAATACGGGACGCGCGTAGAGATCGCCGACGTCGCGGTGTTACGCACGGGCGAGGTCTGGGTGGCGTCGGACGTGGGTCTCGCCCGCCTTGTGGATGAGTCCTGGCAGGTCATCCCTCGTGGATCGGGCCTTCCAGAGGGACCGCCCGAGGCCCTGTTCGAAGACGGCGTGGGTCGGCTCTGGGTCGCGACCCGCGGGGGTATCGGCTTGCGCGTCGGCGACGACGTGTTCGAGGCAGTCGAGCACACGGCCGATTCCCTCGGCCAGTTTGCGGAAATGACCGAGGGGCTCGACGGAACCCTATGGGTGCTCCATACGAACCGCCTGCGACAGCTGCAAGTCGTCGAATCGGAGGGATCGACGAGCCTCATCCCGCTCTGGCAGCGCGACTGGAACGCGAGGACAGACGCGGCGATGCATGTCGATCACTTCGGCAGCCTGTGGATCGGCGGGCCCGACGGGAGACTGTCGAGGATATCTATCGCGGCGGCGAGTCACCTCGGAATCGAAACAGTAGTGCCAAGTCCACAGCGAGGCGTCCACCACGTCGTAGGTGACGGGAGCGGCGGCCTGTGGATCGGCCCCAACTGCTCCGGTCTGCTGCATTGGGATGGGTCCGTGCTTCGTCAGCAAGAGGGGCTCTCGGTGGGCCGGTCGGGCTGCGTGCACGGACTCATGCGCGATTCCGGGGGCGCCCTGTGGATCGGGGAGGGAGAGCGCGCCACGCGTTACTCTGGCGAGACCGTGGAGTTGTGGTCGTGGAGCGAGAAGACGCGCCCGGGGGCCATCACTCCCTTCCTGGAGGACTCCAGCGGGCGCATCTGGATCGGGGCGGAAGGCAGGGTGCTGCGTATCGAGCCAGACGGGGCGCTCCGTGAATTCGGAGCGGAGCTGGGCTTGCCGGAAGCCGAAGTGTGGTCCCTTGTGCAGACGCCGGACGGCAATCTCTGGGTCGGGCAGGTGGGAACGATCAGTCGGTGGAGCGGAGAGGCCTTCGAGGTGTTCGACGAAAGCGAAGGCGTGCCGCTCGGTGACATCCGCGTGCTCCGTGTGACGGACGACGGATCCCTCTGGGCGGGCAGCTACGGGGGCGGAATCGCCCGGTTCGTGGATGGCGGGTTCAGCCGCATCACCCGTGCGAAAGGGCTGTTCGACAACTACGTCTCGGCCATCCTGGAGGACGATCGTCAGCGGCTGTGGATTCTGGGGAACCGCGGAGTCTTCGTGGCCCAACGGGCTGCGTTCGATTCCGTGGCTCTGGGATGGTCACCGCGGCTCGACGGAGTTCTGTTCGGTTCGCGCGACGCGGTGCCCGAGGGAAACGGGGGGTCACCCGCCGCGTGGATGGACGCCGACGGAACGGCCTGGTTCGCCACCGTCGAAGGCCTGATCTCGCTCGACACGAAGGCCTTTCCGTACGACCCGACCGCACCGGGCGCACGTATCACCAGCGTGACCGCGGCACGCGGAGAGATCGAGACAGGGGACCCTCTCGTCGTTCCGGCGGGGGCCGGAGCCGTGACGGTAGAGTACGGGGCTCCCGGCCTGCCGGTGGGGCGCGGGTTCCGGTACAGGTACCGGATGCTGGGCCTGGACGATCAGTGGCTGGACGCAGGTTCGGCGCGTGTTGCCCGGTTCGCAGGCCTTCCGCCGGGTCGATACGAGTTTCAGGTGATCGCGCGCAGCGGAGACGGGGTGTGGGACGTGGCTCCGGCCCGCGTACGACTCCAAGTCCTGCACGCCTGGTGGCAGCTCCCGGTTCTCCGCGGAATGGCCGCGCTGATCGCCGTGGTCCTGATCATCGCCTACGCGCGCCACCGAATCCACCAGGCGGAGGAGCGAACCCGTCGCCTGCAGCGCGAGATACATGAGCGTGAGGAAGCCGAGAAGCGGGTCCAGCTCAAGCAGCGAGAACTCGAGCACATGTCCCGCATCGCCACCGCGGGCGAGCTGGCCAGCTCGCTCGCCCACGAGCTCAATCAACCGCTCACGGCGATCGTCGGAAACGCCGTCGTCAGCAGCCAGATGTTGTCCGATCCAGGGACCGGCAAGGCGGCGATCCGCGAAGCGCTCGATGACATTGCCGGCGACAGCCGCCGGGCCGCCGAGATCATCCGCAAGCTCCGCACGTTCATCGGCAGGCGACAGCTCGACAGAGAGGAGCTCGACCTGAACCGGGTAGTCGAGGAGACGGTGCCGATGTTCCGCAGGGAGCTCGACGGTCACGAAGTGGCCCTCGAGCTCGACCTGTCGCCCCGCCTGCCGCGAGTCGAAGCGGACCGAGTACAGCTCCAGCAGGTTCTGGTCAATCTCGTCCTGAACGGCATCGACGCCCTGTCGAAGCAGCCGCCGGAGGAGCGCGGCCTGAAGGTCAGTACCCGGGGGGATGCGGAAACCGCCAGCATCCTGGTATCCGACACGGGGCCGGGGATCGACGAGGCGGATCTGGATCGCGTGTTCGAGC
>NZ_JBZQEK010000171.1:0-22902 GCF_058719085.1 Candidatus Benthicola sp. | reverse complement strand
GTGGAGGTCGGCGTTGCCTACGGCACGGATCCGCACCGCGTGCTCGAGGTGCTCAAGAAGGTCGCGGATGACCACCGCGAAGTTCTCCGGTACCCGGAACCCAACGTCCTCTTCACGGGGTTCGGCGACAGCTCGCTCAACTTCCGCCTCCAGTTCTGGACGGCCAACTTCGACGACTTCTTCCGGATCCAGAGTGAGATTGCCGTATCCGTGCACGACGCGCTCAAGGAAGCGGGCATCACGATTCCGTTCCCGCAGCGGGACCTTCACGTGAAAAGCATGCCCGCACCGGCTGCTTCGAGAGGCGACGGCGTGCCCGGTCTCGACCCGGGAAGCCCGCGGCGGGCCCCGGACGACGATTTGCCGGGCGACCGTGGCGCCGATTCAGGGCAGGAACCGGCGCCCGCCGACTGATCCATCTCCCCCCACTTGACGGCGCTCGTAGGTTGAGACGCGTCCTCCTTCATCGCCCACGGCGACTGTGGAGTCGACGCAACAGCCAGTAGTGCGGACGCAACGTGCAGTGACCCTCCTCCCTTCTGCTGGACGATGTATTTAAGTTGTATGATTGCAGTCAGTTACTCTTCTCAGAGGCCTGCTGACGGTGGCCGGCACGAGTCTCGCGGTGACGGTGCGTCGAGGATTCGCCCGGAGGCCCCCTAACCCGAAGGGACACGTCAAATGAAGACTCCGGTCAGTCTGGAGTACGTGATCGTCGTCACGCTGCTTGCGGCCGCATCCGCGGTTCTCACGTATACGTCGCCGAGCCCGGCGCTGAATCTCGCGACACTGCTGCTCGGCATCTACGCGCTTCATCTCGTGAGCCTGCGGATCGTGGTGCGCGAATTCGCGGGAACGGCCACCGGCCGATCTCGGCGGCATCGGGGCGAGGTACCGGAGCCCGAAGAGCTCCGACGGATGCGCGAGGAGCTCGAGCAGGAACGGGCCGAGCTGGCCAACCGGAGGACCGAGCTCCAGGAGAGGATCGTCGCGGCCGAACAGCAGTGGGAGCTGCTCAGGCAGATGATTCGGGAAAAGGTCGGGCCCGGGGGGGCGCTTCCTGATTCGGTCGTGACGGCTTCCGGTTCCGGGAGTACGAATCCGGGCTCGGGTCGCTCGAACGGGTCGGATCAGCCGCCCCGTGTGCACGGTCGCTGGTAGACGGACGAGACCACCGGGATGGAAACGAAGCTCACGAAGGAGAGACGGTTGATGAAGAAGACTCGCCCTGCCGGGATGATCCGTCGGACGCTGGCCAATCAGGCGGGGATGGCCTTCGTGCTGATGGCGATCAGCATGGTCGCCGTGGTGTCGGCGGCGGCCCTGGCGATCGACATGGGGCTGTTGCTCACGGCGCGGACGGAGTCTCAACGCGCGGCGGAATCGGCGGCTCTGGCCGGCGCGGGCTGGCTTCTGCACAATCCGCTGGATTCCGCGGGGGCCGTTGCCATGGCCAAGGAATTCGGGGGCAAGAACACGGTTCGCGGTGACAGCGTGATCGTGCGAGATGAGGACGTCGACGTGATCATGGATTCGTCGAAGGTCCGGGTGCGCGTGAACAACGTGACGAGCCGCAACAACGCCATGCCTACGTTCTTCGCCCGCGTTTTCGGCGTCACTCGTGTGAACATCCGCACGAAAGCAGCGGCCTGGGCGGCACCGGTGACGGGGATCGATGAAGGAGTGGGTGACGCGAAGTGTCTCCTCCCGATCGCGCTGCCTGACCGGTGGACCGATTTCGATGGCGACGGAGTGTTCGATCCCGGCGAGCAGTACAGCACGGACGGAACCGGCGTTGGCCCGTACGCCGTCGGCGACCTCATCTCGGTCAAGGTTTCCGGGTCCCAGAACATCGGGGGTCCTCAGGCATGCAGGACCGAGAGCGCCGAGGTGAACCTCAAGGATCTCTGCCGGGAGCTGCCGGACAGCGACAACTGGCGCTGCTGGTGGAAGGAGGACCTGGGATCGGGTGGCGGCGCCGACCTCCTCGGGTCTCGCATTTACCCGGGGGACTCCTGTGATCTCGAACTGGGCCTGAACAGCACCATCTATACGTCCGATGCCGGAGGCGGAAAGCAGAGCCTGGTGGACACGGTGCACGAGGACTTCGGCGGCACCTGTACGACCGTCTGGTACGATCCGGATGGCGTGCCGGACAACGGGGACGAGTACTCGGAGGAACACTGTCCGAATGGTTCCTTCGGCGTCCTGATCCGGGCCGATGCGGCAAACGGGATCAACCTGACCTGGAACAATACGCTCAAGTGTCCGGTGAACAACGGAGCATCGGAATGCTACACGGGCTCGAGCTACAGAATACGGGAGGTGCCGCTCGTGGCGCCGGACCAGGTGAACGGAACCGGTGGAAACATCAACACGAACATCACTGACTTCACCGGCGTCTTCATCGACAAGGTGGCCTGCAGCTATACGCAGCCGATGTTCGAGAAGTCGGGCGGGAACCTCAACGTGTACATTCGGATCATGAACGTGAACGCACCGAGTGGATCTACCGGTGGGTCGACGGACCCAGGTCCGGGTCCGGGCGGTACGACCGTAAAGAAGTTGCAGCTGATCGAGTAGACCGCCTCCCGTGAGAAGCGGCCCAGCGCAAGTGAACGGACAGCGCCCCGGCTATCGTCGGGGCGCTTTTCCGTGTGGGCCGAGCCCACCCACGCGGCAGGATGGAGATTGCCGGGAGGCGGCGGCGTTCGGCGCTGGTCGCAGCCGATCAACCCGGCTCAGGCGATCCCCGTCGAGCTTGGCACCAGGTGCTGCCGGACCGCCAGCAGGGCCAGCTCCTGGCGGTTCCTCACCCCGACCTTCCGCATGACGCGACCCAGGTGGTTCTTGACGGTCTGCTCTCGGATGCCGAGTTGCTGCGCGATCTCCTTGTTCTCGAGCCCTCGCGCCACCAGCGTGATGATCTCCAGCTCACGGGCTGAGATCCGGTTGGGGCCGTCCTGGCTGAACGAGGGGGCCTCGCTCGTCCGCGACTTCATGATCGCGTCGAGCCACGGTCCGGCCGCGATATCGCCTGCGGCGACCGTCCGGATCGCATTCAGCAGGCGATCCTCCCCGGACGTCTTCGGAACGCACCCCCGCGCAGACGAGCGGAGGGCGAGCAGGCAGCATTCGTTGAGTTGATCGAGGGCGGCGTCCGACAGCTTCACCGCATCCGGCCGCGAGAGCATCGAGCGGATCACGCACTCCTCGTCGGAGTGGTTCACCAGCACGAGGACGGCCGCCTTCGGGTTCTCGGCGTGGATCTCATCGATCAGGGTCAGCTTCCGGCGGTGGAAGTTCGTGTCGAGGATGACGAGATCGGGTTTCTCCCGCCGACAGCCGGGCAGGACTTCATCCAGCTCCTCCACGGAGGCCACGACGCTGAGGTCCTCCTCCGCGTCCACCAGGGCCTGCACGCCCGCCCGCAGCAGGGGCAGCTCGACGGCCACCAGTATGCGCATCGCGCCCCGACGCTCGGGTTTCGGAGTCGACACCTCGCCCTTCCTCATGATTCCGTTCCTGTCTGGCGATTCCTGGCTGACGCGGCCTCGGTCTCCGCCAGCCCCGACCATAATATGACATCCGCGAGCGGTGAGCGGGAGTACTAAAGTACCATCGGTATGGGTACTATCGAGCCGTTGTTCGGCGAGCCATGGAATGCAGTTTGAACGGTGACCGGCCACAAACTCCCGCGAGGGGCGGCCGGCGCGCGGATCTACCCATTGATCCGCAATCCCGCAACCTGGAGCCAATGATCGGGAACGCAACCCCTCGCCGTTAGACCTGCCTCCCGGCTCGGCAATGTGCCGGGAAACCATCCTACCGCAGCCTCGGAGGAGGGCCCGTTTCGGCGGGCCCTCCGTGTTTCGGGAACCCGCCGGAGAGCTCGAACGGCCTTTCATGCACGGGTTGGGTCAGGTTGTCCCCGCCGGTCCGAGGTCGTCCTCGACCGCCCGGCGGCTCGCTTGTACGCGCGCCTGCCAGGGCTCACATTCATGTGCTTGAAGTCGCCATGAACGGACCATTCCAGGGATCGCGCGCCGGTCCTGCATGAGCTTCGACAGATGGCGGCAATGGCCGGGAAATTGCCGGGTCGAAGTTCGGGTGAGCACCGGTCGAAGGTCTCGATTTCGGCGTGCTCCATGAAACGGGAAGGATGGCCACATGAAGCGGATCGTTGTCACCGGAGCCCTCGGCCAGGTCGGGAGCGAGATGGTCTCGGCGCTGCGGGAGCGCTACGGTGAGGAGGCGGTCCTCGCGACGGACATCCGGGAGCCGACCACGGACACCCTGGCCGGCCCGTTCCGGAAGCTGGACGTGACGAACCCCCATGCCGTGGCCGAGGTGGTGCGAAGCCACGGCGCCGACTGTGTGTATCACCTCGCGGCGATCCTCTCGGCCCGCGGAGAAGCCGATCCGCAGCAGGCGTGGGCGGTGAACATGGGTGGTCTCTACAACGTCCTCGAAGTGGCACGGCGCGACGGCTGCGCGGTCTTCACACCGAGTTCCATCGCCGCCTTCGGGCCCTCCACTCCGCCCGACCCGACGCCCCAGGACACGATTCAGCGGCCCAACACCGTATACGGGGTGACGAAGGTCGCCGGAGAGCTCCTGAGCGACTACTACTACGAGCGCTTCGGCGTGGACGCCCGAGGCATCCGCTACCCGGGCCTGATCTCGTACGTGGCCCTTCCTGGTGGAGGCACCACCGACTTCGCGGTCGAGGTCTTCTACGAAGCCGTGGAACATGGACGGTACACCTGCTTCCTCGGGCCCGAGACCCAGCTCGACATGATGTACATGCCGGACGCGATCCGGGGCTCGATCGAGCTCATGGAAGTCGATGGCGCCCACCTCGTGCACCGGAATGCATTCAACATGACGGCCATGCAGGTCACGCCCGAGTCCCTCGCCGCGGCGATCCGGGAGCACATTCCGGAGTTCACGATCGCGTACGAAGTCGATCCGGTCCGGCAGTCCATCGCCGACTCGTGGCCCCGGCGGATCGACGACCGGGCCGCGCGTGAGGAGTGGGGATGGAAGCCGGAATACGACCTTGCCGCGATGACGTCCGACATGATCACCCACCTGAGGGCGCGGCTGGAGACGAGCGGGAGCGAACTGCCTCCCGCCAGAACATAGAAGAGAAGAGAGATCGGCCATGAAACGCACGACAGCCGAGGCCGCGGTTTCCATCATCGAATCGGGGAATCGCGTATTCATACAGAGCGTGGCGGCCGCACCGGGTCGTCTGATCGAGGCCATGACGGCCCGCGCCCCCGACCTGCGGGACGTGGAGATCGTCCACATGCACACCGAAGGCCCGGCACCCTACGCCGCACCCGAGATGATCGGGAGCTTCCGGGTGAACGCTCTCTTCGTGGGCGCCAACGTCCGCGAGGCGATCAACAAGGGGGATGCGAGCTACGTACCCGTATTCCTGAGCGAGACTCCCGCGCTCTTCCGAAGGGGGATCCTGCCGCTGGACGTGGCCCTCATCCAGACCTCGATGCCGGACGTGCACGGGTTCTGCTCGCTCGGAGTCTCGGTCGATTGCACGCGAGCCGCCGTCCAGACGGCCCGGCGCGTGATCGCCCAGGTGAATCCGAACATGCCGCGGACGCACGGCGACAGCATGATCCACGTGAACGAGATCGACGACTTCATCGAGGTCGACGACCCGCTCCCCGAGGTCCCGCCCCCCGTGCTCGGCGAGGTGGAGAGAGCCATCGGGCGCTACTGCGCGGAGCTGATCGAAGACGGAGCGACGCTTCAGATGGGGATCGGCGCCATTCCCGACGCGGTCCTCGCGTCGCTCGGCAACCACAGGGATCTCGGGATCCACACCGAGATGTTCTCCGACGGCGCGATCGACCTGATCGAAGCCGGAGTGATCAACGGCCGCCGCAAACGTACGCATCCGGGGAAGGTGGTTGCCACCTTCGTCATGGGGACCCGCCGCGTGTACGATTTCATCGACGACAATCCACAGGTCGCCATGCTGGACGTGGCCTACACGAACGACACGGCGGTCATCCGGCGAAATCCCCGCGTGACGGCCCTCAACAGCGCGATCGAGGTCGATCTGACGGGCCAGGTCTGCGCCGATTCCATCGGCCCGCGGCAGTACTCCGGCGTTGGCGGACAGATGGACTTCATCCGCGGCGCCGCCCTGTCGGATCGAGGCAAACCGATCATCGCCCTGCCGTCCGCCACGCGTCGCGGCGAGCCGAGGATCGTGCCGTACCTGAAGGAGGGGGCGGGGGTGGTGAGCACCCGCGCGCACGTGCACTACGTGGTCACGGAGTATGGCGTGGCGAACCTGTACGGGAAGAACCTGCGTCAGCGGGCGAGGGCTCTGATCGATATCGCGCATCCGGACCATCGTGATGCCCTGGAAGAGAGGGCCCGGGAGCGGTTCCGTAAGTTCGGGGAGACCGTGGCCGCGTGAGCCGGACGGTCGGACACGCGGGATGCCCCGCAACGGGGCTCGACAGAGGAAGGAGTCGGCCATGAGGTCGTCCATCGTCGCCGTGCTGGTGCTGACGTCCGCCCTGTGCGTTGCACGGCCTGCCGCGGCCCAGCAGGCCATCGGAGACTTCTATCTGTTCGAGCGGGTCGATCCTGCCTCCGGAGAGGACCGGAACTCGATCACCACTCTGGCCGACGAGAGCTGGGTCACCGGAACCGGCGGCCTCACTTTCCAGTGCTCCGAGAACGGACTGGAGATGGTGGTCACGGCCACCTACCTGGGAAGGAAGATGAGCACGCCCGTCGGGTACGCCTTCAGCGACCAGGACCCCCGCACGGCGACCTGGCGACTCCGGTCCACGGGAATGGCGGCAATCGCGCCCGAGGACATCCGTGACGACTTCATCCGCCGTGCGACCGGCGAGACCTCCGTGGTCTTCCGTCTGACCGACTTTCAGATGCGCGCCCACACCTACACGTTCCATCTCGGAGGCCTGGAGCAGGCGCTCGCCCGGCTTTCCTGCCACTAGTCTGGCCAGGCCTCGTCCTGCACGAACTCGGTCCGTTGATCCTTTTTGCATGATCGCTCGACGAGATCATGCGCAGCCCGGCGTGTGGAAAAAACACCTAACAAATTTCCCTATAATGCTTTAGCGGTACGCCTGTCCGGTCGGTACGGCCGTTGCGCACCTCGAGGTCCAAGACGGCGACGACGGGTCTGCCTCATCGGAGGGGCCGGTCCCGCGTCGCACCCAGGAGGTGTTTCCGATGATCGGGACCGTGCGCGGCGGCCGGATGGGAATCGCGGTCGTTCTGTCGACGTTGGCGCTGTCGGGTTCGGCCATGCTGGCGGCAGGCCAGGAGAGCGAAGGCCACTCGGGTCCTCTGCTCAAGGCGGATCTCGTCCGCATGATGGCCATGGCCGAGTATACGGCCGACGAGCTCGCCTACATCGTGCGAATGAACTGCGTGAGCTTCCGCCCCACGGAACGGGACCGAAAGGATCTGCTCGCGCTCAACGGTGGAGACCGCGTGCTCCGCGAGATCGCCCGCTGCCGGGACAACGGACAGGCAGCCGGCTTCTCGGACGGGATACCGCGTGCCCATCCGATACAATCCACGAACCGGGAACCGGCCCCCGATGGCGACGTACTCCGTGTCGCCACGCTCAACGCCGACCCGCTCCAGCGTCCGGCTCCCTCCGCTCCTCGCTTCACCATGGTGCTGGTGGAAAAGGACCGCGATGCCCTCACGGTGACCGAGGTGCCTCCCCGCCTGGAGAACTGGGACGAGGTCTCACAGCACCTGCTGCGCGAGTACCGTCCCACCGAGCGTCACTCGGGGACCGTGGTCGTCCGCGTTCGCGTGGATGAGTCGGGACGGGCGGCCGATTCGCTCCTGGCCCGGTCCAGCGGAGACCCCTTCCTCGACGCGGCCGTGCTGGCCACCGTCCCGGTCATGCGTTTCAAGCCCGCGATGAGCCGGGATCGCCGTGTCGCGGCATGGACCGAGCTGCCGATCGCCTTCGAGACCCCCTAGAATAGCGGGCGGAGGTCAGTCTTCCCGGCGCTCCACCGCGATCGTACAGTTCGTCACCAGCGCGGCGATCGCTCCCACGGCTGCCCATACCGGCAACAGCATTGCTCCGACCACGCCGATCGCCAGCGGGATCTCGATCAGAGTGTTGCCTTCCTCCGACCGGATCGTGATACGCCGAACGTTCCCCTCGCGGACCAGTTCCTTCACCCGGCTGAGGAGATCTTCACCGCAGACGTCGTACTCTTCCTTCGATTCCTGCTCGTCTCCCGCTGCGGAGTCTTCGACCTCGACCTCCACCTCGACGCCATCGACCTCGGCCTCGGCGTGCTCGTGGCTTCCTTCCTTCTCTTCGGACACGGCTGCCTCCTTCACTCATGTTCATCCGGATCGGGTACGGCGCTCCGGCCGTCGCTCGACACTCTACGAGACCAGGGCGCCTGAGGTTTTGGAGGCCCGTCCCCGGCTTCCCCAACAGCCCCCCGACTCTGGCAGGCCGGCATGGGGAGTGCGACGGGACAGGAAGTCCCGAACCGCGTCCCTCGGACCCATCCGGCGCCACCCGAAGGGCCCTGCGCCGATCGTGACAAGCCGGCGGGTCCGCGTTAGGATCACACGACTTCTGCGTACGGTTGGGATCGGGTCGGGAACGGAAGGGCTCTAGAGACCCCGGAGGAGACCGTGGAGTGGCGAATCTACAGTCGGACGGGCCGCGTCTACGGAGCGGAGCTCAAGGAGCCTTCCGTCGTCCGGACCATTCACGGGACGGTCGGCGCCGAGGCGGGCGACTACCTGGTCGTCGACCTGGACTGTGAGCGGGTCCGGTACTATCCGGCGCGGTATTTCCACCGGGCCTACGAAGTCGTGGAACGATCGGTACCGCTCAAGGCGCTGGCCGACCTCTCGGCCCTGGTGATCAAGCACGTGATCGAGAGTGGCGAGGGGTCCATCGGCGAAACGTGCGTCCGTTGTGGTAAACAACGCACGCGCACGGAGTTCGAAGGTGTGCCGACCTGTATGGAGTGTGAGCTCAAGGTGAAGGCGGAGCGAGAGGACACCCTCCTCTGTCAGCACGACGGGGCCCCGATGCGGAAGGAAGTCGTCCAGAACGTGATCCTGGACCGGTGCCCGACGTGTGGCGGCGTCTGGTTCGATGGAGGCGAGCTGGAGGTCCTCGGCGCGGCCTACCGCCGTGCGACCGACTTCGGAATGCCCGCCGAACTGGCCTCCCGGATGATCCACGGACTGGTCGAGCGCGACCTCGACTGAGATGCGTGCATGAAGCGAACGGACTCCTGCCGCACCCCTGTTGCGAACCGGTCTCGTGAGGGTCGCTGGAGCCCCCCTTCCAACCCCTCCCGGTAGCATGATTCTTGATACAGATCATGGCCATTTCGGGAGAACCAACAGGCTGATCCATCGTCGGTTACCGAGAAAGGAACACGGAGCATGAGCAGCCCCGCGAACAATGAGATCCGGCAGGAAATCGAGAGGTTCATGGCCCGGGTCATCAAGCGCAATCCCGGCGAGTCCGAATTCCACCAGGCCGTGCGCGAGGTCGCGCACAGCGTGATCCCGTTCACGTTCGAGCACCCCGAATATCGCAAGCAGAAGATTCTCGAGCGGATGACCGAGCCGGACCGCATCATCATCTTCCGCGTGTCGTGGGAAGACGATGAGGGCAACGTGCGTGCGGACAGGGCCTGGCGCGTCCAGTTCAACAACTCGATCGGGCCCTACAAGGGCGGTCTGCGCTTCCACCCGACCGTGAACCAGAGCATCCTGAAGTTCCTCGGTTTCGAGCAGGTCTTCAAGAACAGCCTCACCACGCTGCCCATGGGAGGCGGTAAGGGCGGGGCCAACTTCGATCCCAAGGGCAAGAGCGACCGCGAGGTGATGCGCTTCTGTCAGTCGATGATGACCGAGCTGTATCGGCACATCGGCGCCCGCGTCGACGTGCCCGCAGGCGACATCGGTGTCGGCTCCCGCGAGATCGGATACCTGTTCGGGCAGTACAAGCGACTCCGCAACGAGTTCGACGGGATTCTCACCGGAAAGGGACTGGCGTTCGGCGGCAGCCTCATCCGAACGGAGGCCACCGGGTACGGAACCGTCTACTTCATGGAGGACATGCTCAACCACCGCGACGACGGGGTGCGAGGGAAGACCTGCGCGGTTTCGGGCTCTGGAAACGTGGCCATCTACACGATCGAGAAGCTGCTCGATCTGGGAGCGAAGCCCGTGACGGCTTCGGATTCGGGCGGATCGATCTACGACCCCGACGGGATCGACCGGGAGAAGCTCGAGTGGATCAAGGAGCTGAAGGAAGTACGTCGCGGACGCATCAGCGAGTACGCCGAACACTTCGGGTGCGAGTACATGCCGGGCAAGCGACCGTGGTCCGTACCGTGCGACCTCGCCTTTCCGAGTGCTACGCAGAACGAGCTGGACGGCGATGACGCTCGCACTCTCGTCGACAACGGGTGTATCGGAGTCGCCGAGGGCGCCAACATGCCGAGCGATGCCGAGGCGATCGCGGTGTTCCAGGAGGCCCGCATCATGTACGGACCCGGCAAGGCAGCCAACGCCGGCGGCGTGGCCGTTTCGGGTCTGGAACAGAGCCAGAACTCTTCCCGCATCGCGTGGACGAGGGACGAGGTGGATTCCAAGCTCAACAAGATCATGGCGGACATCCACGAACAGTGTGTGATCTACGGTGGCAGCGACGACGGGTATGTGGATTACGTCAGGGGCGCGAACGTCGGCGGATTCGTGAAGGTCGCGAACGCCATGCTCGGGTACGGCGTCGTCTGAAGCCGTTTCTCTCTGAATTCATCCCGCCGCCGGTGGCCTGTTCGGCTGCCGGCGGCGCTCCTCATCTCCGGGAACGCAGGCGCCCGTAACCGGTATTTCCGTTGCACCCGGGGTTGTCGCGGCCGCGACCGAATCGGTCTCCGGTGCCCGATCCACGATCCAAGAGGACGACACGTGATGCATGTATTCGGAAGGACACACGGCGCCGTGGCTCCGGTATGGGCGGCCGCCGCCGTCTGCGCCATGCTGGCCGGGCCGAAGGCCGCGGGGGCACAGACGGCCGACACCTCCCGGGCCTTCACGGCCGATTTGTCGGAGGCGCTTCCCATCGACCCGGCGGTCACGGTCGGTCAGCTCGACAACGGCCTGCGCTATTACATCCGCCACAACGGGAAACCGGCCAAGCGCGCCGAGCTCCGGCTCGTCGTGAACGCGGGCTCCGTTCTCGAGGACGAGGACCAGCTCGGACTGGCGCACTTCCTCGAGCACATGGCGTTCAACGGTACGGAGAACTTCGAAAAGCAGGAGCTCGTCGACTACCTGCAGTTCGTAGGCATGCGGTTCGGGGCCGACGTGAACGCGTACACGGGGTTCGACGAGACCGTTTACATGCTGACCATACCCACGGACAGCACGGAGATCGTCGAGACCGCGTTCCAGATTCTGGAGGATTGGGCCCACGGCATCGCGTTCGATTCGGTCGAGGTGGAGAAGGAGCGCGGCGTGGTGCTCGAGGAGTGGAGACTCGGGCAGGGCGCCGGGGCGCGCATCCGTGATCAGCAGTTTCCCGTGCTCTTCCAGGGGTCCCGGTATGCCGAGAGACTGCCGATCGGGGACCCGGAGGTGCTCAGGACCTTCGACCATGCCACGCTGAAGCGCTTCTACGCCGACTGGTATCGACCGGACCTGATGGCCGTTGTGGCCGTCGGGGACTTCGACTCCGCATGGATCGAGCGCCTGATCCGGGAGCATTTCGAAGATCTGAGCGGACCGACCGTGGAGCGTCCCCGTCCCATCGTGCCCGTGCCGGGCCACCGGGAGACCCTGTTCGCCATCGCCACGGATCCCGAGCTGACGCTGTCGAACGTGAGCGTGACCTGGAAGCTGCCGCGAGCGGAGCAGGCGACCCACGACGACTACCGTCGGGCGTTCGTCGAGCAGGCGTACAACTCGATGTTCAATTTCCGGATGTTCGAGATCACGCAGGAGAGCGAGGACCCGCCCTTCCTGGGCGCCGGTTCGGGCAAGGGCCGGTTCGTCGGACACTCCGACGTGTATCAGCTCGGCGCCACGGTGAAGGATGGGGAGATCGAACGCGGTCTCGAGCAGGTGCTGATCGAGGCGGAGCGCGTGGAGCGGTACGGCTTCACCGAGTCCGAGCTCGAGCGCCAGAAGGCGGATGTGCTCCGTGCCTACGAAAGGTCTTTCACGGAGCGGGACAACCGGGAGTCGTCACGCCTGGCGGCGGAGTACATTCGGGCGTTCCTCGATGACGAACCGATTCCCGGGATCGCGTACGAGTACGCCCTGGCGAGGCGGTTCCTGCCCGGGATCCAGCTCGAAGAGGTCAACGCCGTCGCCCGACAGTGGATGGGCGACGAGAACCGGGTGATCCTCGCGGCCTCGCCCGAGAGGCCGGACATCGAGGCGCCGACCGAGACGGAGCTGGTTGCCGCCTTCGAGGCCGCCCAGGCCGTGCCGATCGAGCCCTGGGCCGACGCGGCGTCAGACCGCCCCCTCCTCGCCGAGCTACCGCCTTCCGGCTCGATCGTGGAGCGCGAGCGGATTCCCGAGATCGGAGTGCGGATCTGGAAGCTGAGCAACGGAGCCCGGCTGATCCTGAAGCCCACGGACTTCAAGAAGGACGAGGTCCTGTTCAACGGCCGGAGCCCCGGCGGGACGTCGCTGGCTTCCGACGACGCCTACGAGTCGGCTTCGTGGGCGGCCACGCTGGTCAGCGTCGGGGGGGTCGGCGACTTCAGCGCGGTCGAGCTTCAGAAGAAGCTGGCCGGAAAGGCCGTCAACCTGGGTCCGTCGATCTCCGAGCTGAGCGAAGGGGTCTCCGGAAGTGCCTCGCCCAGGGATCTCGAGACGCTCTTTCAGCTCACGTACCTCTACTTCACGCAGCCGCGGCGGGACGAGACGGCCGTGGCGGCGTTCAAGTCCCGCATGCGGACGGTGCTCGAGAACCGGGGCAGCAACCCCGAGGCCGTGTACGGAGACACGGTGGGCGCGGTCCTGGCGCAGTATCATCCGCGCTACCTTCCCCCGACTCCGGAGATGCTGGATTCCATCGATCTCGACCAGGCGCTGGCGTTCTACCGCGAGCGATTCGCCGACGCCGGCGACTTCACCTTCACCCTGGTCGGAGCGTTCGATCCCGACTCGATCGCCCCGCTCGTGGAGCGCTATCTCGCCTCGCTGCCCACCACCGGTCGAGAAGAGACATGGCGGGACGTGGGCATGCGACCACCGACCGGTGTCGTTCGGCGCACCGTGGAGAAGGGAATGGAGCCAAAGGGACGGCAGACGCTCATCTTCACGGGCGATTTCGATTTCAACCGCCTCAACCGGTACACGCTGCAGTCCATGACCGAGGTCCTGAGCAACATGCTGCGCGAGACCCTGCGAGAGGACCTGGGGGGCACCTACGGCGTGGGCGCGTTCGGGTCCGGGCGGCGTGATCCGGTCCAGCGGTACAGCGTCCGCATTACCTTCGGGGCGGATCCGGAGCGGATCGGGGAGCTGACGGACGCCACCTTCGCGGCGATCGACAGCCTTGCCGCATACGGCGCCTCGGCCGACAACCTGGCCAAGGTGAAGGAAACGCAGCGGCGCCAGAGGGAGACCGATCTGGAGGAGAACGGGTTCTGGATCTCCGTGCTCAACGTGTACGATCAGTACGACGAGGACCTGAGGCTGATCATGGAGTACGACCAGCTGGTCGACGGCCTGACCTCGGAATCGATCGGGGAAGCGGCGGCCCGCTACTTCGACTTCGAGAACTACATCGAGGTGCAGCTCGTGCCACGGCCCGAGCCGGGCCCGGAGGCCGTGTCGCACCTTCCCTGACCGGCGCCGCTTGCACGGTCGAGCGGCGGGGCGGTTAGATTGCGCTCCTCCCCGAGAGGAGCGCACATGAACCGACGAACCTTCGCTCGCCGTGTGGCCACCGCCCTGGCCGGCCTCGGCATCGCGCGGCGCTCCGGCGCTCGCGCCCGACCCGGCTCTTCGGTCCTTCCCCCTTCCTCCCTTCCGGTCCGCCGCCTCGGGCGCACGGACCTGGAGGTCCCCATCCTCGGTCTCGGTGGGCACCACCTGGGACTGGCCGGATCCGAGCGCGAGGCCCGGGCGCTGGTCGATGCGGCCCTCGAAGAGGGGATCCGGTTCTTCGACAACGCGGAGAGCTATCAGGGCGGTCGGTCCGAGCGCTGGCTCGGTGCGGCGCTGCGCGGTGTGCGCGAAGACGTTCTCGTCATGACCAAGACGCACTCGCCCCGGGATCGCAGCGCCGAAAGCGCCCGACGCCACCTGGAGGGAAGCCTGGAACGTCTCGGGACGGACTACCTCGACCTGTGGCAGCTCCACAGCATCAAGAGCGTCGAGGATGTGGAGCGGGCCTTCCGGCCGGGCGGGGCCATGGAGTACATCATGCGCGCCCGCGACGAAGGCCTCGTCCGCTTCGTGGGGGTGACAGGTCACGTGACGCCCGAGGCGCATCGTCGGGCCATCGAGTTCTGGGACGCAGGGTGGCGTTTCGACACCTTCCAGTTTCCGATCAATCCGATCGACTACCACCAGCAGAGCTTCCAGCGGGAGCTCATCGAAGATATCGTGGAGAGAGACATCGGAGTGATCGCCATGAAGACCTCGGCGGACGGACGGCTGCTCCGCGAGGGGATCTGCACGATCGAGGAGGCGCTGCGGTATGTCTGGTCGCTGCCCGTGAGCATCGCCGTGGTCGGAATGGAGAGATCGGAGATCGTGCGTGAGAACGCACGACTCGCCCGCGAATTCCGGCCGATGAGTCCCGGGGAGCTCGCTGCGCTGCGGGGGAGGATCGAGCCCCGGGCCGACCTCTCCCTCGAATGGTACAAGGCGTGACCGAGCTCGGGGGGCGCGCTTCTCCCGAGGTGGGCCGCGGGCCTGCAAACCGGCGCGCGGTCCGGGCGTGGATCGCCTACGACTGGGCGATCTCCGCCTTCAACACCCTCGTCGGCACGTTCATCTACAATACCTATTTCGTACGGGCGTTCGCTCCGAACGAAGACGTCGGCGGGGCCCTGTGGTCCCGAGGCGTGGTGGTCAGCGCCCTGCTGATCGCCGTGCTGTCTCCCATCGTCGGGGCGGTCGCCGATCGGAGTGGCCGTCGGCGTCGGTACCTCATCCTCATGACGATCGTATGCGCGGCCGCTACGGCGCTGCTGACGTTCGTGGCGCCCGGCGACAGCCACGCGGTGCTGAAGGCGTTGACGATCTACGTGATCGCGAACGTGGCGTTCGAGATGGCCACCGTGCTCTACAACGCCTTTCTGCCGGAGCTGGTGAGCGACGACCGGATCGGGCGGATATCGGGATACGGCTGGGGCGTCGGGTACATCGGCGGCATCGTGGTGATGGCCGTCGCGCTCTTCCTGTTCATCCGCGAGCCGACGCGACTTCCGTTCCTCCCCACGGCGGATGGCTTCAATCTGCGCGCCACGAACCTGCTGGTCGCGGTCTGGGTCCTGGCGTTCAGCATCCCGACGTTCCTGTTCGTCAGGGAGAAGCAGGAGAGGACGGCCAGCGTCGACATCGCGGGGGCGTTCCGGGAGCTGGGCCGAACGTTCCGGGAAGTGAGGCGCTACCGGGAGATCGTGAAGTTTCTGACCGCGAGGCTCGTGTACAACGACGCCCTTGTGGCGGTGTTCGTGTTCGGGGCCATCTACGCGACGAGCACGTTCGGAATGGGTGACGAGGAGCGGATGGTGTGGGCGATCGTTCTGAACGTGGTGGCCGGTGTCAGTGCCCTCGTGTTCGGGCAGATCGACGACCGCCTCGGGGGGAAGAAGACGCTCCTCATCACGCTCGCGGGGCTGAGTCTCGCCACGGCCGTCGCCGTGGCCGCCCCGGACAAGACCTGGCTGTGGGTGGCCGGGATCCTGATCGGCCTCTTCGTGGGGCCGAATCAGGCGACAAGCCGGTCGCTCATGGGACGATTCGTGCCGGAGAAGCACAAGGGCGAGTTCTTCGGCTTCTTCGCGTTCTCCGGGAAGGTCACCTCGTTCATGGGACCGATGCTCATCGGCGCGCTGATGGTCCCGTTCGGACAGCGGGTCGCCGTCTCCAGCCTGCTGGTGTTCTTCATCGTGGGCGCGCTGATCCTCACGACGGTGAACGAGGAGGCAGGGATCGCGGCCGCGCGGGCTGCCAACGCGGAGAGCCGGGGAGCGGACAGGTAGTTCAAGGTCGGTGAGGGGCGCCACTCCGGGCCGCCCGGACCCGATCCATGACAGGGAGCATGACATGGCGGAACGGAGCATCTGGGATCGCATGAAGGGCGCCGCGATGCTGAACATCGCGACCTACGAGGAAGTGGAGCACGACGAGAGCCTGACGGCGCAGGCCGGCATGGTCGTGATCATGGCAGCCGTGGCGCGTGGGATCGGTGGCTTCAACCAGGGCGACAACGGGATCATCCTCGGCGCGTTCGCGGCCCTGTTCAGCTGGCTCGTGTGGGCGGGAATCACCTACCTGATTGGCGACAAGTTGCTCAAGGGCACGGCCACGTGGGGAGAGCTGCTGAGGACCCTGGGTTATGCGCAGGCCCCGGCCCTGCTCTTCGTTCTCGGTTTCGTGCCATTCCTCGGTCCCCTCGTCGGAGTCGTGGTCAGCATCTGGCTCCTCGTCACGGGCATCGTGGCGATCCGCCAGGCGCTGGACTTCGACACGGGGAAGGCGATCCTCACGGCCTTCCTGGGGTGGCTGGTCGCCGTAGCCATCCCGGCGCTGCTCATCGGGGCGGCACTGATCGAGTGGTAATCCCGTTGCCGTAAGCGCGCGTTCACGGGCTTTCGTGTTTGGCGGGTCGCTGCGGCGTGCCTAGATTGCCGGCTTCTGCCTGCGCCGGCCGGCGCGGGCCGCAGCGGAGGCGGTGGGGAGGAGGCTGATGGTCCATTGAGATCGTTGTCCGGCCGTCGGGCCGTGCTGCCGGCCGTGGTTCTCGCCGCGGTCCTCGGATCCGGCTGCTCCGAAGATGAGGGGTGGCCGCTCACGCGCGCCGAGCGCTCCGAATACCGGGAGACATCCCGGTACGAGGATGTGCTCGAGTTTCTGGAGGCGCTCGAGGGCCATCACCCCGACCTGCGCTTCACGACGTTCGGCTACTCGGAAGAGGGCCGGGCCCTGCCGCTCGCCGTGTTTGGAACGGTGGCCGATTCCACTCCGGCCGCCGTGCGAGGCTCGGGGTACACCCGTGTGCTCGTGTTCGCGAACATCCACGCCGGCGAGGTGGCGGGAAAAGAGGCCGCCCAGGTTCTGCTCCGTGAAATGGCACGAGGGGAGCGTGACCGATGGGCGGACTCCCTGGTCGTGCTGGTGGCCCCGATCTACAACGCGGACGGCAACGAACGGATCGGGCTGCGGAATCGGCCCCGTCAGCATGGACCGGTCGCCGGCATGGGACAGCGGCCGAACGCGCGCGGCCTGGACCTGAACCGGGACAACACGAAGCTGGAGTCGGCCGAGGCGCGCGCCCTGTCCCGGCTCGTTCAGGACTACGACCCGCACGTCGCCATCGACCTGCACACCACGAACGGCACCTTCCACGCGTACTACCTGACCTACGCGCCGCCTCTTCACCCCTCCACCGATGTGGCGATCACCGCCCTGCTCCGGGAAGAATGGCTGCCGGAGGTGACGAAGACCGTCCGGGGCCGATACGGATGGGACGTCTTCTACTACGGGAACATCCCGCGCACGTGGGGCATGCAGCGTGAGCAGGGGTGGTACACGTTCGACCACCGCCCTCGATTCACGACGAACTACCTCGGCCTCCGCAACCGGTTCGGCATCCTCAGCGAGGCCTACAGCTACGCGACGTTCGAGGACAGGATCCTGGCGCACGAGCGCTTCGTGGAGGCGGTGATCGATTTCGCCTTCGCAAACGCGAGCCGGATCCGCGACGCCGTGGCGGCGGCGGACGCAGCCCCGGGGCCCGGGATCGAGGTGGCCCTTCGCGCGGACTTCCTTCGGGGCGACTCGGTCGAAGTCCTGCTCGGCGCCGTGGACACGGTACGGAATCCGTACACCGGGGACGTCATGTATCTGCGCCGCGACGAGAGCACCGGCGAACGGATGCCGGATTACGGGGCCTTTCGGGCCACGGAGACCACGATGGCTCCCGCCGCCTTCCTCCTTCCTCCACAGATGGGGCGAGTCGTCGAGCGTCTCGCGGCGCACGGCGTCCGGACCGCCAGCCTGGCATCGGAGATGGAGCTCGAGGCGGCAGCCTTCGAGATCGACTCGACGGTCGTCGCTGCACGCGAGTTCCAGGGTCATCGTGAGCGCCGGGTGTGGGGGCGCTGGGTTTCGGGCCGGCGCGTCTTTCCCGCCGGTTCGGTGGTGGTGCCCGTGAATCAGGCGCTCGGAAGGCTGGTGGTGATTCTGCTCGACCCCCGTTCCGACGACGGCTTCGTGGCCTGGAACCTGCTCGACGGGGCGCTGGAGGAGACGGGAGCGATTCCGATCTATCAGCTTCCTGCGATTCCGGAGAGCGGGTGCGACGGCTGCGAGCGCTACCGTTGAGCCGGGCTCGCCTGCCGCGGAGGAGGCGGCTGACGATCCTGGCGGGCGTCGCCGTGTGCCTCACCGTCCCGACGTCTCTCGGTGCCCAGACGACGGGTCGCATCCAGGGGAGCGTGATCGACGAGTCCACCCGGCAGCCGCTGGCGGGCGTGTCGATCCGCATCGCCTCTCTCGACCGATCGACCCTGTCTTCCGGGACTGGGCGCTTCGTTCTGGCCGGATTGCCGGCCGGCCGGCACGACGTGACCGTCGAGCTCGTCGGGTACAAGGCGCTGGAGCTGGAAGCAGTCGTGGTGCGAATCTCACGGCCGTCGGAGCTCGCGATCGAGCTGGAGCCGACCGCCGTGGAGGTCGCCCCGATTCGGGTCGAGGCCGAGCGCGTGCCCCTGATCGAGCCCGAGGTGAGCGAAACCCGGCAGATCGTACCGGGACCGGCCCTCCGCGAGCTGCCGGTCACGACCGTCGAGGAGGCCGTCGAGCTGACCACCGGCGTGGCGGATGGCCACTTCCGTGGTGGTCGCGTCGGGCAGGAGTCCTACCTGGTCGATGGAATGACCATCAAGGATCAGGTGGGTGCGGCCACCGAGGGCCAGGGCATCCAGTTCTCGCCCACCGCCCTGTCGGAGATCGAGGTCATCACCGGGGGCTTCGGGGCGGAATACGGCTCGGCCCTGTCGGGGGTCGTGTCGTACACGACCCGGAGAGGGGACACCGATCGGTGGAGCGGACGGGCCCAGTTCCTCACCGACCGACTCTCACCCGAGGATGCGTCGGTGGGCCAGAGCACCCTCAACCTGACGGCGGGCGGCCCGCTCCCGTTTCTCGGTGAGGGCGCGACCCTGTTCGCCGACCTGCAGCTCCAGGGCCGGCAGGATGCGGACCCGCGCGCGCGTGGTCTCACGTGCATCGCCCCGGGAGATGCGGATCCGGCGGTGTCGGCCGCGATCGCCGGTTATCTGTCGAGCTCCGTGACCGCCCCGCTGTACTGCCCCTACCAGCAGGACGGGTTGCCCTATCAGCAGGGCGACGATCTGATCGGATTCCTTCGTTTCGACAAGCGGTTCTCGGGCCGCGTGAACCTGGCCGCCTCGCTCCTCCGGAACCGCTTCCAGCGAGAGCTCTACACGCCGGAGCTCAAGTACAACCCCGAGAGCCAGCTGGCCCGGAGCACCGAGGCATGGCTCGGCATGCTCATCCTCGACTACGTGACCCAGGGGGACGGACGGGCCTTCAAGCTGACGGGCCGCCTGTCGCTGCAGCGACTGGACCGGTACCTGGGCGCGGTGGACCCCTCGGCGGTCGCCGGCCGGTCGACGGTGCTGGGCTTCGGACTGTCGGACTTCGAGTTCGCGGGGGAGAGCTTCGTGCGGCTCCCGATCGACGCCCAGCTCGATTCGGTGGTCGCCGTGCCCGGCTACCGGACGCCGGGCAGCATCGGCGGGTCTCCTTTCGGCTCCGCGTCCGAGGGGATCTTCACCACGACCGGCACCTCCGGGCTGGCCGCCTACTCGCAGTCCGACTTCCTGGGCACCGACCTGACCGGTGAGCTGATCACCGCGGATGGGAACTCCTACCGGGCCGGCTTCCAGGGGAAGTTCTACGAGGTCGAGACGTACGAGCGAACCCGCGCCTACCTGGCGGGCTCCTCGCCGAACTACGCCCGGTTCTATCCGACGACTCTCGCCGGCTGGGTGGATGCCAGCATCCGGCCCGATCCGCTGTTCACCATCACGGCGGGGGCGAGAGTGGAGGGGTTTCAGTCGGGGCTGGATTTCAGCGTGGACCGATCGGACTTCCTCGCCCCGGTCGCCTCGGCCGACTGGAAGGTCAACGTGACCCCCCGGCTCGGGGTGGCCGGCGCCTTCAAGAACTCGGCCGGTCGAAGCGCCTTCCGCGTCAACTACGCGAGGGTCGCGCAGCCACCGGACTTCCAGTTCTTCATCGACAACACGATCGGCGATTCGCTGCGCACGGACATCCGCCGGCAGGGCAACCCGAACCTCGCGTTCGAGCAGGGCAACGCCTTCGAGGCGGGCTTCAGCCAGCTGTTCGGCCAGGTGATCGGTCTCGACATCACGGCGTATCTGAAGCAGCTGGACAACCTGGTTACGGGAAACATCGGATTCGGGGGATCGAGCGAGGGGACGTTCAGCACGGGCGACAAGGGCACGGTGAAGGGACTCGAGTTCAATCTCCGGGGGCGGTGGCCGGGCTTCGCCCTGAGCGCCGGCTATGCCCTGGCCGAGGCGACGGGGATCACCTCCGGGGCGTTCGACGATTCCGATCAGATTCCCCCCGGCACCACGGCCGAGTATCCCCTCGGCTTCGACCGCCGCCACACGTTCGATGCGGCCCTGTTCCTCGGACGGGCAGCTTCGTCCACCGGCCTAACCCCGGCGGCCAGCGGGGGGTTGGCCGGGCTTCCGGTCGGCTTCGTGTTCACCGCCCGAGTGCGAAGCGGTTACCCGCTGTATCCGGGACCGCCGGATGAGGACCTCCCGGTGGACCAGAGCGCTCGATTGCCGTGGACCTCGATGTTCGACGCACGCTTCACCTGGGAGGTGGCGCGCCTTCCCGGTTGCGTCGACTGCGGCCTGCGTCTCGTGCTGGATGGGAAGAACCTGTTCGGCCAGGACAACGTGATCGCGCTGCGGCGGGACAGCGGCTACCTCGCCCCCTCCATCGGCACCCTGACCGGTCTGGTCGGTACCCCGGTCACCTCCACCTTTCCGATTCCGCGCGAATCCGAACGATACGCGCCGCTGGCCGACCTGAACGGAGACGGCCGGATCACCGCCACGGAATTCGACACGGCCCGGTTCGCGGCCGCGCTGGACGCCGGTGATCCCTCGCTCCTGTTCGGCGAGCCGAGGCAGGTGCGGCTCGGGTTGGAGGTGTCGTTTTGAGGCGCGGCCGGTTCGCGGTGCTCGGGCTCCTCTTCGTGGCGGGCGCCTGGGCGTGTCACGACGCTCCGGGGCCGTGGGAACCGGAGAAGGAGGCCGCGCAGGACGGACCCCGCCAGCTCACCTTCAGCCCCGGGGATGACCGCTCGCCGGCGTGGTCCCTCGGCGGGGACTCGATTCTCTTCGTGGCCGAAGGATACGGCGACCTGGCTCGTTCCGATGGCGTCCTGGTGGCGATTCATCGCGATGGCGGCACCGTCACCCCGGCGCTGCCGTTGCTTCAGCCGCCGCGCGCCACGGCGCCGGCGGTGCTCTCGCCGGCCGTGGAGCCCGGAACCGGGCGAATCGCGTACGCTCAGACGTTTCTGACCCAGGCTCTGTGCGTGGCCGACGTCGTCATCTGCGACGTCCTCGATCCGCTCCCGCCTCCGCCCAGTCTTCAGACCGGCCGGATTCGCGTTCGAACGCCCGGAGCGACCGCGCCGGAGGCCGATCCCCAGCTGTCCATCGCCTTCGATGGGGTGGAGTTCGACACCTCGGACCCGCCGGATGGGGTCACGGGCGTCTGGTTGACGCGCCTGCACCCGTTCCAGCGGAGGTACAACGAGATCGACCGGCTTCCGGTGCACCCGTCCTGGGACCCGGGAGGCGGACGACTCGTCTGGTCCGACGGCCTGCAGCTGTGGCTCTGGACGCCCGGTGAGAGCGAGGCAGCGCCCATACCGGGAACGGCGGACGGGATTTCGCCCGCGTGGAGCCCAGACGGAACGACGATCGCGTTCGCCCGGCTGGAAAGGGGTGCAGAGGCGTCCGGCACATGCGAGCACTTCAGACTGGGAAGGACCGGCGAGCTCATCCTGGCCTGCATCGAAGCCAGGACGCAGTGGCCGATCGACCGAACCCTGGTGTCGGTGATTCCGGTCACCGGTGGGGAGCCGGTGGACCTGATCGAGGGAACGGACCCGGCCTGGTCACCGGACGGCCAGTGGATCTACCTGGCGCGCGCCGACCGGATCTGGAAGATCACGGTCACGGGCGACGTGTGGGTGCCGATCGACGGCACCGATGGGGGCAGCGAACCGGCGGTGTCACCGGACGGCACGATGCTCGCGTTCACGAAAGTGAACGAGCAGGGAAGGGGGGACATATGGGTCGTCCCGCTTCCCTGACCCAAGCCGTGGCCCTCGGCCTCGGCGTGCTCACCGCGATCGCCGCGTCCGCCTGTGGGGAGCCGGTGAGCGTGCTCGGAGACACTCCGGGCCTGATGCGGATCGTGGTCGGACTCCCGGACGAGGCGGGGCGGGCCATCGGTCCCTCGGCGACGCGGTCGCAGATCCGGTCTCCCGCCGGGGTGGTCATGGACGCCGACGGCGTGCTGTACGTCGTC
>NZ_JBZQEK010000170.1:0-15204 GCF_058719085.1 Candidatus Benthicola sp. | reverse complement strand
TCGATGAAGCGGGGCAGCAGGTCCACCAGGGTGCTCTTTCCGGCCCCGGACGGCCCCACCAGCGCCACCACCTGCCCGGGCTTCGCCTCGAACGAGATGTCGTGGAGCACCGGGCGGCCGGGCTCGTACTCGAAGTGCACGTTCTCGAACCGGATCGACTCGCGGGGCGGGTCCACCGGGCGCTCTTCGTCCGTGCGCGAGGGCTCCGCCGGAGCGTCGAGCACCTCGAAGAACCGCTCGGCGGCGGCGATCGACAGCTGCAGCTTCGCCGGGAGCTGGGCCAGCGCCTTGACCGGCGACACCAGCCGCACCGCCATGGTGACGAAGCTGATGAACACGGCCGCGCTCAGGCTGCCGGTGCCCAGCACCATGTTGGCGCCGATCCAGATGAGGACCAGCGCGATGACGGAGGACAGCGTCTCCGAGATCGGGCCCGCGGCCTGGCTGAGCGCGTTGGCTCGCACCATCCTCCGGGCGTACCACGACGAGCTGGCGTCGAACCGCTTCCGCTCGTGCTCCTCGGCCCCGAAGGACTTCACCAGCCGGATCCCGCTCATCGTCTCCTGCGCCACGGACAGGAGTTCGCCGCGCTGCTGGAACGCCTTCGAGTAACTGGACTTGAGCCGCCTGAGCACGGGGCCGAGTCCGACGGCGACCAGCGGTCCGGTCACCAGGGCGACGAGCGTCAGGCGCCACGACATCATGAACAGGAAGACCACGTAGGTCACGGCCGTCACCAGCTGCCGAAGCGCGTCGGTGAGGGCGAAGGTGATGACCGTCCGGGCCTCCCGGGTGTCGTTCAGCACGCGGGTGATCAGCTGCCCTACCTTCATGCGACCGAAGAAGGAGAGCGGGAGGTACTGGAGGTGGCCGTACACGTCGTCCCGCATCCGGCGCTCGACGTGTTCCTGCACGTAGATGGTCAGCAGGCGCGCCGCGTACAGCGTCAGGTTCTTGAGGAACAGGGCGCCGAGCACCAGCAGACACACGTTCCGCAGGGCGCCCAGCGGATCGCCGGTGCGGATCCACCCGCCGAACCACGAGTCCAGGAGGCGCTCGAGGCTGCTCATGTCCGCGCCCGCGAGGATCTCCAACCCGAACAGCGACTGCAGGAACGGGATGAGGAGCACCAGGGTGAAGGCGTCGAGCGCCGCCGAGACGATCATCAGGAGGATCGCCGCTCCGAGCAGCCCCGCGAACGACTTCACGTACGAGAACAGGCGGGCGTAGGAGGTCCACATGGAAGGAGCCCTCACGCCTTCGGGGTCAGGAGCGCGACCGGGAGCACCATCTCCTCCGGGCTGACGCCGCCGTGCAGGAAGCTGTCCCGGTACCGTCCCTGGTACTCGCGCAGCTTGGTCGGATACACGAAGTAGTAGTCTTCCCGGCACATCATGTAGGTCGAATGAAAGCCCCTCGGAGGCAGTCTCAGCTTCTCGGGATCGGTGACCGCGAAGACCCCTTCCTTGTGATCGACCCGCATGTCCCGGCCGAACTTGTAGCGAAGGTTGGCCGTCGCGTCCCGGTGCGCGTAGATCGTGAGCGGACGATTGCAGTGCACCGATCCGTGGTCGGTGGTGAGCAGCACCGGGACGCCCCGCTTCGCCGCCTCCCGGAGGGAGCCGAGCGCCGCGGAGCGCTCGAACCACGACACGGTGAGGGAGCGGAGCGCCGGCGCGTCACGCGCCACCTCCCAGATCAGTCGGGACTCGCTGCGCCCGTGGGTGAGCAGGTCGACGAAACCGAACACCAGGGCCGTGGCGGAGGTGCCGGAGAGATACCCCCCGAGCCGCTGCAGCATGGCGTTTCCCTGGTCCGCCGAGAACACCTTCTCGTAGTGCGTCCGCACGTCCGGCCCGGCCAGCTCCCCGATGTGCCGGGCGAACAGCTCGTCCTCGAACGTGTTGTAGCCCGCCTCCGTCCCGGCGTCGAACCAGCCGGGCCGGGCCTCCTCGATCTCGTCCGGGAAGCGGCCGCTGAAGATCGCGTTGCGCGAGAACGGCGTCGCGGTCGGGAGGATGGAGGAATACAGCGCCTCTTCGACCTCGAACAGGTCGGTGAGCAGCGGCCGGATGGCCCGCCACTGGTCGAGCCGGAGGCAGTCGATCACCACGAGCAGGGCGGACCGCCCGTCGCCGAGCAGCGGGGCGAAGAAACGCTCCAGCACGTCCACCGAGAGCGGCGGCCCGGCCTCTCCTTCCTCGTGCAGCCACTCGGAGTAGCGTCTCGTCACCAGCTCGGAGTAGTTGCGACGGACGTCGCCGCTCAGGGCCTCGATTGTCTCGGAGAGGCTCGTTTCGCCTTCCCTCTCGAGGCGAAGCTCCCAGTCCACCAGCTCGCTGAACAGGGCGGCCCAGTCGTCCCAGTTCTGCGCCCGGATGATGGCGTCGCGCAGCTCTCCGAACCGGGCGGTGAACTCCCTCGCCGCCTGCTGGTGCCGGAGGCGCGGCCCGGCGAGCAGCCGCGTCACCACCGAGAGGACCTGCCGCGGGCTGGTCGGCTTGATGATGTAGTCGTCCGCGCGCCGGCCGAGCGCCTCGTGCAGCGTCTCCTCCGCCTCGCTCTTCGTGACCATCACGATCGGAAGGTCCCGTCCCGCCGTACGGATGGCGCTCAGCACGTCGAGCCCCCGGAGGCCGGGCATCTGCTCGTCGAGCAGGATCAGGTCGTACGTCTCCCGCTCCAGGAGCTCGAGCGCGTCGGCCCCGTTCATCACGGCATCGACGTGATAGCCCTCACGGATCAGCAGAAGCGTGTGCGGACGGAGAAGGTCGACCTCGTCGTCGACCCACAGGATCTTACCCTTGCTCAAGACGCCTGGACGATCTCCTCTCTGGGGGCGGGCCCTCGCGGCACGGAAATGTGTCGGGAATATGGCACCTCCTGTCACCCGCACCACCCCGCTCGGTTCCGGGGCGGTCGGGCGGCGACGCGAATCGCCGCGGGCGGCGGCCGTGGTCACCGGGGAAGCGTCGGCAGCGATGGCCGCCGAAGAGCGGGCATGGCTTACCGGCTCAGCGCCGGCACCGCCCCATCCACCGCGCGCTGGAGTCGCTCCAGCACGTCGTCCACCTCGATGAGTCCCATGTTGCCGGCGCGGAACTCGGCCGAGGGAACCGTTTCGCCAGGCCGCGAATACCGATCGATGACGAGCTCGCGCGGCCCCCGGTAGGGTCCCACCCGCTTCGGGTCCGTGTACCCGTACAGGCCGATCACCGGCGTGCCGAGCGCGGACGCCATGTGGAGGGGGCCGGTGTCGGGGCTGAGCAGCAGGTCCGACCCGTCGAGCAGCCAGGCGAGGCGG
Organism: Candidatus Benthicola sp.; assembly: GCF_058719085.1. Classification (NCBI taxonomy): domain Bacteria; kingdom Pseudomonadati; phylum Gemmatimonadota; class Gemmatimonadia; order Candidatus Palauibacterales; family Candidatus Palauibacteraceae; genus Candidatus Benthicola; species Candidatus Benthicola sp. The sequence continues at coordinate 11,900 of NZ_JBZQEK010000170.1, read as the reverse complement.
CGCAGGTCGTTCCGCAGGGCGACAATCGGCCGCGCGGCGGTGGCCTCGACCACCGCGCGCGCCGCTTCGACCTCGGCCGGGTGCTCACTCCCGACGATCATCGTCCGGAGGCCGAAGTCGGATTCGGCCACTTCGAGGACCCGGGCGTAACGCTCCGGGACCCAGTTCTTCCCCGGCCGGGTGGTAGCCACGACCACGGCCATCACCGGACGGTCGATCTCCGCGAAGAACGCATCCCGGGCCTCGCGCTCCGCCGCATCGAAGGCGAACCGCCACTCGCGGACGGGAGAGACCCCGAGGTGGTCGAGGAACTCGAAGTACTGGTCCTGCACGTGCTGCGGCTCGTGGGGCGGGATCCGCTCGGTGGTGAAGAGCCAGTTGAAGTCGCGGGCCCGGCGGCGGTCGAAGCCGAGCTTCCGCGGCGAATCGAGCATCGCCGTGAGCAGGCCGGCCTTCAGGTACACCTGGAGGCCCACCACGAGGTCGAACCGGCGGCCCCGGACCGCGCGGCGGAAGTCGCGGAAGCCCCGCAGCCCGGCCGAGCGGTCGAACACCACGAAATCATCGACATCGGGGTGGGGAGCGACGAGCGCGTGGGCCACCGGCTGGATGACCCAGGTGATCCGGGCCTCCGGCCACGCGCGCTTCAGAGAGGTGACGACCGGCATCCCGTGCACCACGTCCCCGATCGCGCTGAGCAGCACGACGGCGATCGAGCGTGGCGGGGGGTTGGTGACGGTCATGGCCTCTCGTCGGTGGTATGGAGCCTTCCGGCGGTTCGGCGGTACATTACGTTCTGGACGGGCCCGGGCAAACACCAGCGACCGGTTCGGCATGCGGATCCTCAGTCGATACATACTCAAGCAGCACGTCGCCCCGTTCACCTTCGCCGTGAGCGCGCTGACGCTCCTCATGCTCCTCGACCAGCTCGCGAAGCAGTTCCACCGCCTCGTCGGCAAGGGGCTGGGCGCCCGGGTGATCACGGAGGTGTTCTTCTACTCGATTCCCTTCATCCTGGCGGTCATCGTCCCGATGGCCGTGCTGGTGTCGGTGCTCTATGCCTTCAACCGGCTGGCCGCCGACAACGAGATCTCCGCCATGAAGGCCAGCGGCGTGAGCCTCGCCCGCATCGCGGCGCCGGCGATCGTGGCGGCCGCCCTGGTGGCGGGCGGACTGGTGTGGTTCAACGACACGGTCCTGCCGGAGGCGAACCACCGGCTCGCCAGCCTGCGGGCCAGCATCGGCCGGAAGCAGCCCACCTTCGCGCTGCAGGAGCGGCGGGTGAACGAGGTGATCGATCGGAGGCTGTTCCTGCAGGCCGCCCACATCGACATCGCCTCGAGCGAGCTCGAGAACGTCACCATCTGGGACGAGCGGGACGAGGACCGGTCCCGAACGATCTACGCCACGAGCGGAAAGATGGCGTTCAACGAGGCGCAGACGGACCTGTACCTGCAGCTGTTCGACGGCAAGGTGCAGGAGACGAGGTACGACTCGCCGGGCTCGTTCCACGAGGTATGGTTCGAGACCAACAACATCCGCATCGCCGACGTCGGCAACGAGCTGGACCTCGAGACCTCGAAGTTCCGGAGTGACCGCGAGCTTCCGATCGATTCGATGGTGGTGCAGATCCGCGAGGCGCGGGTAGAGGCCGCCCGGGTCGAGGATGTCAGCGCCGCGATGGCCCTCTCCGTCACCTCCCGCCGGCTCGGGGGTCTGGCGCCGGACGCCGCGGAGCTGGCCCCGGCGGACACGGCCGGCCCGGTCGCCGAGGCGTGGAACACGGGACGCCGGCTCGAGGCCCCTTCCTCCGCGTACAACTCGTTCCGGGCCAACGCCATACAGCTCAAGCGACACCGTGAGCGGGCCAACCGGTTCGAGGTGGAGATCTGGAAGAAGTTCACCATCCCGGCGGCCTGCATCGTGTTCGTGCTGATCGGCGTGCCCGTGGCGGTCCGGTTCCGACGCGGCGGCGTGGGCCTGGTGGTGGGCGTCAGCCTCGGCGTGTTCTGCCTCTACTACGTGGGCCTGATCGGGGGCGAGAAGCTGGCCGACCGGCGGCTCCTCTCCCCGGCTCTCGCCATGTGGAGCCCCAACATCCTGTTCGGCCTGATCGGAGTCGCCGGCTTCTTCAAGGCCCGGCGGGCGGGCGGATGAGGATCCTCGACCGGTACGTGGCGCGACAGTTCCTGCGGATCTTCCTGATCTGCGTGCTCGGCGTCCCGTTTCTCTTCCAGGTGATCGACCTCACCGACAACCTGGACAACTTCATCCAGGACGGCGTCGGACAGGCACAGGTGGTGACCTTCTACCTGTACCAGATGCCGTATCAGATGCTGCTCGCCTTCCCGATCGCCTGCCTCCTGGCGGCCGTGTTCACGATCTCCCGCATGACCCGGCACTTCGAGGTGACCGCGGCGAAGGCCGGTGGGGTGAGCTTCTATCGCCTGGTGGCGCCGCAGCTCCTCCTCGGCTTGCTGATCAGCGGGATCGCCCTGGCGCTCACCGAGGTGGTGCCGGACTCGAACCGGAAGGCGGCCGAGTCGATCGAAAACAACGAGCAGCGCGAGTTCGACGTCCGTCTCAACTTCGTCTACCGGGGAGACGAGGGACGCTACTACTTCGTCCGTCGGCTCGACGCCGCCGCCGGCGCGATGATGGCCGTGAAGGTGGACCGGGAGGGAACGGGGTGGGAGTACCCGACCTACTCGGCCAGCGCACCCGAGGCGGTGTGGGACTCGGCCCGCAGTCGCTGGATGCTGAAGGACGGGCACATTCGCTTCAGCCCGGCACGCGGACGCCTGATCGACGTGGCCTTCACGGAGCTCTGGCAGGCCCCCTTCCGGGAGGACCCGTACGAGCTCCTGGCCAAGCCCAAGGACGCGGACGAGATGGACTACGCCGAGCTGAGCCGCTTCATCGAGGCGCTCGAGCGATCCGGCGAGGACCCGAGGAAGGAGAAGGTGCAGCTGGCGCTGAAGACCGCCTTCCCTTTCACCTGCTTCATCATCGTGCTGTTCGGGGCGCCGCTGGCGAACTCCACGCGTCGGGGCGGCGCGGCCCTGTCCATCGGCCTCGCCCTGGCCACCACGATCGTCTTCCTGACCCTGATCCGGGTCGGCGAGGCGCTCGGGGCGGGCGGCGTGTTGCCGCCGGTGGCGGCGGCGTGGTTTCCGAACGCGATCTTCTTCGTGGCGGGGCTCGGGCTCATGGTGCGGGTGAAGACCTAGCCCTTCAGCGCCTCCGCGATCACGTCGCGCACCCGCTCCTGCGCGGCGGGCTCGATCGCCGGCCAGATCGGGAGGCTGAGCACCTCTTCGGCCACCGACTCGGCCACCGGCATCGAGACGTCCCGGTCGGCGTACACGGGCAGCCGGTGACACGGGATCGGGTAGTAGATCATGCTGCCGATCGAGGCCTCGCCGAGGGCCTCCCGCATCAGGTCCCGGCGGCCGTCCAGCACCCGAATCGTGTACTGGTGGAACACGTGTCCCGGCACGATCTCGGGCGCGATCACCCCGTCGACGCCCGCGAACAGCGCCTCGTAGCGGATCGCCGCCTCCCGCCGCTTCTCGTTGTTGGCATCCAGGCGCGGCAGCTTGATCCGCAGCAGGGCCGCCTGCAGGGCGTCGAGGCGGGAGTTGTAGCCCAGCATCTCGTTCTCGTACCGGCGGGCCGAGCCGTGATCGCGCAGCATTCGCGCGAGATCGGCGACCTCCCGATCGTCGGTGACGAGGAGCCCCCCGTCGCCGAAGCCGCCGAGGTTCTTGGTCGGGTAGAAGGAGAACGCGCCCACCTCGCCCACGCTCCCCGTCTGGCGGCCCGCGAAGCGGGTGTCCGGACCGAAGCGGGCGCCGAACGACTGGGCGCTGTCCTCGATCACGGCGAGGTCGTGCCGGGCCGCGATGTCGGCGATCGCGTCCATGTCCGCCGGCCGGCCGAACAGGTGGACTGGCATGAGGGCGCGGGTGCGCGGGGTCACGGCCGCCTCGACGCGCTCCGGGTCCACGTTGAACGAGTCCGGGTCGATGTCCGCGAACACCTCGGTGGCGCCGACGATGCCGATCGACTCGGGAGAGGCGAAGAAGGTGAAGGGGGAGGTGATCACCTCGTCCCCCGGGCCGATGCCGAGCGCCCGGAGTCCGATCACCAGGGCGTCGGTGCCCGAGTTGAGGGCGATCGCGTGCTCCACGCCGAGGTACTCGGCCGCTTCGGCCTCGAATCCGGCCACCTCCGGTCCTCCGACGAAGTAGCCGGAGCGGAGGACGCGGGCGGAGACCTCTTCGACCTCGGTCCAGATGTCTTCGAGCTCCGGTCCGAGATCCAGGACCGGAATCGGGGCGTGCGGGTCCCCGGCGGCCGTGGAGGCGGCGGAGTTCGACCGATCGTCAGACGCCATAGTACGACCTGTACCAGTCCACGAAGCGGCGGAGCCCTTCCTCGATCGGGGTGCCCGGACGGAAGCCGGTGTCACGGGCCAGCGCATCGATGTCCGCCGCGGTGGCGGGGACGTCGCCGGGCTGCATGGGCAGCATGTTGCGCTCCGCCTTCACCCCGAGGATCCCCTCGAGGACCTCGATGAATCGGCCCAGCTCCACCGACTCGTTGTTCCCGATGTTGTAGACCCGGAAGGGCGCGTAGCTGCTCGCGGGGTCCGGCCGCTCGCCGCTCCACTCCGGATCGGCCTCGGCCACCCGGTCGGAGGCCCGCACCACGCCTTCCGTGATGTCGTCGATGTAGGTGAAGTCCCGCCTCATCTTGCCGTGATTGTAGACGTCGATCGGGCGGCCTTCGAGGATCGCCTTCGTGAACTTGAAGTAGGCCATGTCCGGGCGGCCCCAGGGACCGTAGACCGTGAAGAATCGCAGCCCCGTGGTCGGCAGGCCGTACAGGTGACTGTACGAGTGGGCCATCAGCTCGTTCGCCTTCTTCGTGGCCGCGTACAGGCTCACCGGGTGGTCGACGTTGTGCCGCACCGAGTACGGTAGCACCTCGTTGGCGCCGTACACCGAGCTGGTGGAGGCGTAGGTCAGGTGCTCCACTCCGGTCTGGCGGCACCCCTCGAGCACGTTGAGGAACCCGACCAGGTTGCTCTGCCCGTAGGCGTGCGGGTTCTCGAGCGAGTACCGCACCCCTGCCTGCGCCCCGAGGTGGATGACCCGGTCGAACGACTCGCGGTCGAACAGGCTCTCCATCCCTTCGCGGTCCGCGAAGTCGAGACGCTCGAAGGTCCAGCGATCGTACGGCTCCAGCTCGGCGATCCGGGCCCGCTTCAGCTCCGGATCGTAGTAGTCGTTGAGGTTGTCGATCCCTACGACCCGGTCGCCGCGATCGAGCAGCGCACGGGACACGTGATAGCCGATGAACCCGGCGGCTCCCGTCACCAGTATGTTCTTCAAGTCGTTCCCCGTCCGTTGTCCTTATCGATACCCGTCGCGGGCCATCCGACCCGCGATCGAAGCGAAGCTGCGGCCTTCAACGACCGGTCCGCAAGCCGGGGCCGTGCAGGAAGCGGGCCATCGCGGCCGGGCTGGGCAAGCGGAAGCCGATCGCGTATTGTGGGTGCTGACCGAGGCTCCGAGGGTACGAAGTGGGGAAGGATGTCTATGAGTCTAATGGTACTGATTCTCATCGGGGGCGGCTTCATCGGAGCCTCGGTGGCCTACCTCCAGAACTACTTCGCCCGACACGACCCGGATGCCGGGAGCGCTCTCTCCGTGGGCGCCTGGTTCGCCGGCAGTTCGATCCTCATCGTGTGGCTGCTCATCGACCCGTCCGGGATCCTTGCCCCGAGCCTCGCCCTGTCGGCGGCCCTCGCGTACCTGCTCACCCAGGAGCTGTGTGAGCGGAGGGCGGAGACCGCATCGAAGAAGGTGACCGACCGTCCGTCAGCCGGCGATCAGCTTCGAGCGGCGGAAGCGCCTCACTCCGAGCCGTAACAGGAAGAGGTCGGTCAGCAGCAGGATCGTCACGATCCCGAGGATCCCCTCGACCGGACTGACCCCCGAAGCCCACCCGACCAGGGCCGCCTGTGTGTCCGGCGGCAGCGCCCGCCACAGAGCGCCGAGCCCGAACGACCCCCCGAAGATCAGCACGAACAGCGGCAGCATCATGGCCTGGTGTGCCGACCGCACGGTCTCCGATCGCAGGGAGATGAAGGTGCCGATGCCCGCGATCAGGAGCGCCGAGGCGTAGGACCCGAGGAGCGCGGCGATCCACACCGACGGCCCGTACAGGAAGAGTCCGCCGCTCGCCCCGTCCGAAGCTGAGCCGCCCCCCGCCAGGTTGAGGGCGACGAGCGAGGCGAACAGGATGAGGAGGGTGATCGCCCAGGCGTACGTGCAGACCGCGAGGATCTTGCCCAGGTAGATCGACGAGTCGGGAAGCCGGGTGGCGAGGAGCGTCTCCAGCGTCTTCCGCTCCCGCTCGCCCGCAAACGTGTCGGCCACGTACGGTCCGGCCAGGAAGAGCGGGATCATGAACACGAACACGGTGGGGACCGCCCCGCTCCGCCAGGCGTCGGACTGGGACAGCGGGAAGAAGACGCCGAACAGGAAGACGAAGAACAGCTCGCGGATCAGCCCCTTCCGGCCCGAGCCTCCCCCGACGATCTCTCTCAGCTCCTTGCGCGCCACCGTCCCGATGTCCGTCGTCACGACTCCTCCTCGCGGGTCTCCGCCGCCTCTTCCTCCTCGACCAGTTTGAGGAAGATGTCCTCGAGACTCTCCCGGGCCGTCTCGACGCCGGAGATCCGGGCGCCTGCCTCGACCAGGACCCTCACGGCCTCGGAGGCGTCCGTTCCCGACACCAGGTCCACCAGGATCCGGGCCGGATCGTCGGCCTCCAGCGTGGCCCGCTCCACGTCGGAGAGCTCGGCCACCCGCGCCGTCAGCTCCGGGGTGAATCCCGATCCGGTGATCGCCACCCGGCCGGCGCCGCTCCCGTGGATCTCCTCGGGGCTGCCCTCGGCGAGCAGGGCCCCGCGACGGATGACGGCGACCCGGTCGCACACCTTCTCGGCCTCGAGGAGGTTGTGGGTGGTGAGGAACACGGTCACCCCCTCGTCCCGGGCCAGGGCGACGAGCTGGTTCCGGAGCGCCACCGCGCTCGGCGTGTCGAGCCCGGAGGTAGGCTCATCCAGAAAGAGGAGCTTCGGGCGGCTGAGGAAGGCGCGGGCCAGGGCCAGCTTCTGACGCATGCCCTTGGAGAAGTCCGCGACCTGACCGTCGCGCCGCTCCCACAGGTCCATGGCCGTGAGCAGGTCCCGGATGCGGGCCTGGCGGTCGGCCGCGTCCAAGCGGGCGATCCGGCCGAAGTAGTCCAGGTTCTGGAGGGCCGAGAGGCGCGTGTACAGACCATCGGATTCGAGCAGGACGCCGGCCTGCTCGCGAATCGCCTGCGATTCCGTGCGCACGTCGTTTCCGAGCACCGTCGCCTCGCCGGCCGAGGGCTCGAGCAGCCCGAGCAGCAGCCGGATCGTGGTCGTCTTCCCTGCCCCGTTCGGTCCGAGAAAGCCGTAGATCGTCCCGGCGGGCACATCGATCGAGAGGTCGTGGACCGCGCGCACCCCGCCGAACTGCTTCGACAGCCGGACGGTGCGGATGGCGATCCCGTCGGAGGCGCCCGTCATACGGCTCCCTCCTGGCGGGCCTCCGGTCCGGCCGGCCCGGTCGATCCCGCGCCCCGACCGCGCAGCTGCCGGAAGCGGGCGGTGACACCGGCGGTCGTCCCGACGACCGCGGCCGCCGCGAGGGCGAGGGTGAGACCGGGAGCGAACGGCGAAGCGCCGAGCGCGAGCACCACGAGCCACGTTCCGACGTGACAGATGGAGAGGAAGATCGTGAGCCTCCGTCGGCTGCGGCTGGACACCCAGGCGGCGGCCCAACCGCCGATCGCCGCGGCCACCCCGTACGCGGTGAGGAGACCGAACACGATGCCGCGGTGCTCGAGCAGCTCCGGCCCGAGCCGTCCGTCGTTCGCCGACCGGAGTCCCCGGAGCAGCAGATAGCCGATCGGGATGGCCGCGCCGAGCGTCACCCACAGCCCCGTGATCAGGGCGGTCACGCAGCGCAGGTATCCGCGGACGATCATCGAGATCCGTCGCCCCCCTCGAGCCGCTCGAGGTCGGCATCCACCATCATTTCCACCAGCCCCTCGAAGTCCACCGACGGCTCCCAGCCCAGCAGCTCGCGCGCCTTCGAGGCATCGGCGCACAGGTGCTCCACCTCGGCCGGTCGGTACAGGGCCGGGTCCTCGATCACGTGCGCCTCCCATTCGAGGCCGGCGTGCTCGAACGCCAGCCGCACCAGGTCGCGCACCGAGTGCATGACGCCCGTCCCGACTACGAAGTCCTCGGGCTCGTCCCGCTGCAGCATGCGCCACATGGCGTCCACGTAGTCGCCCGCGTATCCCCAGTCGCGCCGGGCCTCGAGGTTCCCGAGGTGAAGGACCTTCTGGCGTCCCAGCTTGATGCGTGCGACCGCGTCGGTGACCTTCCGGGTCACGAACTCCAGCCCGCGCCTCGGGCTCTCGTGGTTGAACAGGATGCCGCTGGTCGCGAACAGGTCGTAGCTCTCCCGGTAGTTCACCGTGATGAAGTGGCCGTACACCTTGGCCACGCCGTACGGGCTGCGCGGGTAGAAGGGCGTCTCCTCGTTCTGCGGGCTGTGGCGGACCTTCCCGAACATCTCGGAGGAGGAGGCCTGGTAGAACCGGATGTCCGGATTCACCGTGCGGATCCCCTCCAGCATGCGCGTGACCCCGAGCGCCGTGAACTCGCCCGTGAGGAGCGGCTGGTTCCAGGAAGTGGGGACGAAGGACTGGGCAGCCAGGTTGTAGACCTCCCGGGGCTCCACCTCCTCGAGGACCGTGATGATGGAAAGCTGGTCGAGGAGGTCCATCTGGTGGAGGGTGACCCGGTCCCGGATGTGCGCGATGCGCTCGAACTTCTCGACGCTCGAGCGGCGCACCGTTCCGTGCACGTCGTACCCCTTCTCCAGCAGGTGCTCGGCCAGATACGAGCCATCCTGCCCGGTGATTCCGGTGATGAGAGCGGCTTTCATGATCGTCGGCGCCTCTGGTCGATCCCTCGGGAACGGAAGGTCAGGCGGAGAAGCTACCGGCGGGGACCCGGCGGTACAAGAAAGAACACGGCAGCTCCAGCCCGGCGAATTGGCATTCGAGTGACGGTGAGGTGACGCGCGACGTAGACGTTCTTACAACATCTGCGCTCGCCCCCTCGCACATAGAGCGTCCTGCAGACCGTACGGCGTCCCCCTGGACGCACGGTCGCATCTCACCATCGCGACCTCTGCCGTCCACGAGAGGCCGCAGAGCGCACAAGGAGGCTCTTATGCGCTGGCGCATTCCACTACTCGTTTCCTTCGCCCTGTTCGTGGCCGTCAGCTGCGACCAGCAGGCCACGGAGCCGCAGCCGCAGGATGTCACCGAGGCCGTGAGCTTCAACTTCGCGAACGGACCGGAGCTTCCGGGGAAGTCCCCGGTGAGCCGATTCGTCCTCGAAGACGTGCACTACTGGTGCACGACCACGGATCCAGCGAACGACCTGTACGCGTTCCGCTACGACCCGTGGGAGTACTTCTGCAACGGAGGGTCGGAACATCCGGATTGGGACGTCCAGACCATCGAGCACGAAAGGCACGTCTACGTGGTCCAGGGCGGGAACGAGCCACTCTACATTTATGACATGACCGACCTGATCGAGGCAGCCGATTTCTGTGAATTCGTGGCCAATGAATGGCTGTATCGGGGCATGGTCACCACCATGCGCGCGAATGAGAGCTGGAGCAGCGACTTCAACGAAGGGCTCATGCAGTTCAAGGCGCACGGCGTCGTATACGACCCCGACGGAAACAAACACATGTATCGTGAGCACCAGAAGCTCACGAGCAGTGGCGGCTGGACCCACGAGGACATTGTCGTGAACTAGCGATCACGCGGTGACTCGAGCAGGGCCGAGCGCCCGGCGATCTCGCGAGGCTCTTTTGCCTGTGGCGGGGCGCCGGGCGCTTCGCATGACGCTCACTTGACTTCCACCACCCATACTTGGAGACGAGGCCCCGCATCGGCGAAAGTGCCAGATCCTCCCTCCTGGCCCGTTTCAACTCCGGGACAAGGAGGTCACCGTGAGCAGACTGGCGGCTCTGGCCGCAGCCGGACTCGTTCTGGCAGCGTGTGACGCTGTCGTCGAGCCGTCGACCGAGAGCGAACCGAACGTCCTATCCACCTTCGCCGCGAAGTCGGATGGACCCGACGCACCCCTCGTGTACGTGACCAACAGTTCATCCAGGACCGTTTCGGTCATCGATGCCGCGACCCAATCCGTCGTGGCGACCATTCCAACTCCGGAACGACCCTTCAGGCCAGCAGCCACGCCCGACGGGGCCTACGTGTACGTGACCATGGGCTTCACGGGAGGATCCGTAGCCGTCATCGAGACCGCGACCAACAGCATCGTGGCTACCATTCCCCTCTCGGGGTACCCGCTCGGTCTGGCGATCACGCCCGACGGAGATTTTGCCTACGTCGCGAGTGCTCCGGAGACCGTGGCCGTGATCTCCACGGCGTCGAACACGGTCGTGGACGAGATCGACATCGGACCGGGCAACGGCTACTCGGTAGCGTTCACCCCCGACGGAGCCTACGCGTACGTCTCGCAGGGCAGCTATCCGCACAAGGTGACCGTGATCGAGACGGCATCGAATACGGTGGTGGACGTGATCCCGGTCGGCTCCGGACCCTCGGGCCTGGCGGTCACACCGGACGGGAACTTCGTGTACGTCGCTCTCAACAACTACCCGGGTGGCGTGGACGTGATCGAGACGTCCACGAATACCGTGAAGACCTTCATCAACGCGGGCAATACGGCGGCTGACGTCGCAATCAGTCTGACGGGAGAGCTCGTGTACGTCACCCTCAACAACTTTTCGGGCGGAGTGGCCGTCATCGATGCGCAGTCCAACTCCGTGCTCGACATGATCTCCGTGCCCGTGAACGTCGGGCGCCTGGCGATCACGCCGGATGGGGCCTTTCTGTACGTCACTCACGAGCCGCCGACGGGCGGGAACGGCATCGTATACGTCCTATCGACGACGAGTCGCGAGGTCGTTTCCACGGTGGAAGTGGGCCGCAGTCCCCGCGGAGTCGCCGTGGCCGCGCCCGGGGGGCGCGAACGAGGGCAAGAGCGGGTGAACATCTGCCACAAGGGCCACGAGATCCGCGTGGCCGCGCCCGCCGTGGACGCACACCTCAGGCATGGGGACACCTTCGCACCCTGTGACTGACACCCTCCAATCAGGCGCCCGGCGACCTCGCGAGGCTCGAATGCCTGCGGCGGGGCGCCGGGCGCATCGCGATTGACCCCGGCTTGACCGGGCTCCCGTACGCTCACGGTGCCCCCCGATGAATGGAGGTGAACCGTGAAGCGCAGTCGCCCTGTCTCGATCTTCCTGGCCGTGCTCGTCGTCTGGCTCTCGGGCTGCACCTACACCGCCATCGAGGTGCGTGACCTTTCTGAGCACAACAAGGTGCTGGTCACCACGACAGACGGCGCAGAGATCACGCTTCACGACCCGAGAATCGTGGCGGACAGCATCGTGGGGCGGGATGAGCCGGCGATCGCCCTGGACGACGTTGCCGAACTCGAGGCGGTCGGAGTCAGCAGTGCAGCGTACATGATGCCCATTGGCATCGCGGTCGTGGCCGGAGGGATCATTCTGTTCGGAAGCAACGCGTGCAAGATGGATTGGATGAACGGTTGCGGTGACGATTGACGTGCTTCCTTCACTCGCCCGCCGCCGACCGTCACCAGCCGACCGCGCGATCCACCGCCACAAGGCCAGCCCGCCCGTTTGACGATCGGCGATTTCCTCACGTATTCT
>NZ_JBZQEK010000169.1:0-4211 GCF_058719085.1 Candidatus Benthicola sp. | reverse complement strand
TGGCGCGTCGCGTTCAGCTCGGCGGGGGCGCCGCGTCAGGCGGTAGAGGTCGTGGCCGGCACGCTCCGGACCGAGCTGGCTCCGCTCTCGGCGAGGGTGTGGATCCGGGAGGGTCCGTGATCGTAGCCGCGGTCCTGGCATCGGGCGCGCGCCTGATCGCGTGCCCGTCGGCGCTCTCCGCCGAGCCTCCGGCGGGGCCCGCGGAGTCATGAGCGCACCGGATACTCCATGACCCTGTGGACGGCCCTGCTGGACCTGCTGATCCTGCTCGCCGCGGCGACCGCGTTCGGAGCCGCCTGCGAGAGGGTCCGCCTCACGCCGCTGTTCGGGTATCTCGCGGCCGGGATCCTCCTCGGTCCGAACGCGCTGGACCTGCTTCCGAGCCACGAGGCGGTGGGCTCCATCGCGGAGCTGGGCGTGGCCCTCCTGCTCTTCACGATCGGGCTGGAGTTCTCGTGGAAGAGGCTGCGGACCATCGGACCGGTGGCGCTCGGCGGCGGAACGCTGCAGGTGGTCCTGACCGGCGGGCTCGCCGCCGGCGTGTGCCTCGCCATCGGCCTCGACCCGTCCCGGGCGGTGGTGTTCGGGGCGGCGATCGCGCTCAGCAGCACCGCCGCGGTGCTCCGGCTGCTGGAATCCCGCGCCGAGATCGACGCCGTGCACGGTCGCTACGCGGTGGGCATCCTCCTTCTGCAGGACATGGCCGTGGTCCCCCTCGTCCTGCTGGTGGCCTTCCTGGGCGAGGGCGGCCCGGCGGACCAGGTCGGCTGGGGCGTGGCCCGGACGTTCGGCTTCGCCGTCCTGTTGTTCGCCGGTCTATGGGCGGTTCTCACGTACGTGCTCCCACGCCTGATGGGGGCGCGGGTGGCCCAGCGGTCGCCGGATCTTCCGGTGCTGCTGGCCGTGGTCGTGGCCCTCGGGGCGACGTGGCTCTCTCATGAGCTGGGCCTGTCGCCCGCCATGGGTGCGTTCATCGCCGGGATGCTGCTCGGCGAATCGCCGTTCGCCACCCGTATCCGGGCGGACATCATTCCCTTTCGGACACTGTTCGTCACCCTCTTCTTCTGCTCGATCGGCATGCTGGCGGATCCCCGGTGGATCGCCGAGAACCCGGCGCTATTGGCCGGAGTGGCCGCCGCCATCGTGGCCGGGAAATGGCTGGTGACGGCCGGCGTGGTGCGGGCGTTCGGGGTGACGGCCGGCGTCGCCGTGGCCACGGGCGCCGTCCTCGCCCAGGTGGGTGAGTTCTCGCTGGTGATCGCCGCGCTCGCCCGACAGATCGGCCTGATCGGGACGGGAGAGTTCGACCTCCTGGTGTCCTCGATGATGGCCACCCTGTTCCTCACCCCGGGACTGACGGCGCTGGCCCCACGCCTCGCCACGCGCCTGCGCGGGGTGTCCGCGTCGGGAGCCGCTTCGGGAGTGGGGGGTCTCGGCGAGGGAGACCTTCCGGCGGACGGATCCGGGCCGGAGCCGCGGGCGCTGAGGAATCACGTCGTGATCGTCGGGTTCGGACCGGCCGGTCGCGGCGTGAGCGAGCTCATGATGACGGACCCGTCCAGAGAGCTGGTGGTCGTCGACATGGCGCAGCGCGGCGTCGAGCTCGCCCGGAGCTACGGCCTGCGCACCCTGATCGGGGACGCCGGACGACGGGAAGTGCTCGACCATCTCCACGTGGCGTCCGCGGCGTGCGTGGTGATCACCGTCCCGGACCCGTGGACGGCCCGGCACATCATCCTCCAGGTGCGATCCGTGGCGGCACACGTGCCCATCGTGGCCCGGTCGCGCTACCACGTGCACCGCTGGCAACTCCTGATGGCCGGCGCCGACGCCGTCATCGACGAGGAGGAGGAGGTCGGGCTGCGGATGGCCGACGAGGTCCGGCAGCGCTGCGGCCTGCCCGAAGCCTAGTCCGCCGGCCGGATCCGGATCGCCTGCCCTCCTCCGGGCGCGAGTCGCAGGTTCAACGTCGTCGAGGCATCCACCGGACGGCTCGAGATCTCGATCGGGAGCGGGTTGGTGAGCCAGTGGGCCCCTTCCCCGTCCGCGTAGATCTCGGCCACGAAGCGCTCGCCCTCCGGCAGGAAGGAGAGGGTGACGTCGAAGGCGCGCTCCTCCTCGTCCGTGATCGCCGCCAGGTACCAGTCGGGGCTGTTCCGGTCCTTCCGCAGGACGACGACGTGGTCGCCGATCCGACCTCCGAGGGTGGCGCTGAATTCCCAGTCCACCGGCACGTCACGGAGGAACTGGAAGGCGGCGCGTCCCTCGTAGTTCTCCGGCAGGTCGGCCGCCATGTGCATCGGCGAATAGAGAACCACGTACAGGGCGAGCTGCTTGGCCAGCGTCGTCCGCACCCGGGGCTCCTCGATCTCGCGCGGTGACCCGTCGCCTGACGACAGGAGGATGTCGAACACGCCGGGCGTGTAGTCGAGCGGCCCGGCCACGAGGCGCGTGAAGTAGAGGATCGTGTGGTGCTCGGGCGGGTTTCCGCCGTCGCCGCCCCAGGCGTTGTACTCCATGCCGCGCGCGCCCTCGCGCGTCATCATGTTGGGCCAGGTGCGGCGCTCGCCGGTGTCCTTGATGGGCTCGTGGACGTCGAGCATGATCCGGTGCCGCGCCGCCGTCTCGATCACCCGGCGCCAGTGCCGAACCATGTACTGTCCGTGGTGCGCGTGGCCCTCGGCGGTCTCATCCCCCACGTAGCCGGTCTTCACGGCCCGGATGCCGAGGTCCTCGTACAGCGCGAACGCATCGTCGAGCTGGCTCTCGTAGTTGGCGACTCCCATGGAAGTCTCGTTGTGGCCGACGAGCGTCACGCCCCGGTCGGCCGCGTAGGCGGCGAGGGCCGGGAGGTCGTAGTCGGGATACGGCTCGGTGAAGGAGAACAGCTCCGCGTTCTCGGCCCAGTTGCCGTCCCACCCGAGGTTCCAGCCCTCCACGAGCACGCCGCCGAAACCGTTCGTGGCCGCGAAATCGATGTAGCGCTTCGTGTTCTCGGTGGTCGCCCCGTGCCGCGGCCCCGAGCCCCAGGTCTCGGTCCCGAGGTGGAGGCTCCACCAGATGCCCACGTACTTCATCGGCTCGATCCAATCCGGGTCCTCGATCGCGCTCGGCGGATTGAGGTTGAGCCCGAGGGTGGAGGGCATCAGGTCGGCCGCCCGATCGGCCACCTGGATGGTGCGCCACGGCGTCACGAACGGCGTCCGTCCGCGCACCTTCACGCCGTCGGCCCAGGCCGGGAGGGTCACCGAGAGGCTCCGGTCCCACGAACCCGTCAGGTTCATGCCGGCATAGTCCACCAGGTCGGCCTCGTGGATCACCAGCACCGGCCCATCCAGCATCTCGAGCGTGAGCGGCGTGTGGACCTCCGGCATCGTGCTCGCGGGGGACGAGCGGTAGAGGAGCTCGTACCGGTGGGTGGGGTCGTTCGCGGGGATCCACCAGGCCTTCGGGTCCTCGGCCAGCCGGAATTCCGTTAGCTCGTCCATGATCTCGAAGTCGGCCAGAGCGTCCTGCTCCGGCAGCTCGTAACGGAAGGCGATCCCATCATCGAAGGCCCGAAACACGACCGTGAACCGACGGCCGGGGTCGCTACTCTCGGCTACGGACACCCGGAGCTCGTTGTGGAAGTCCTGCACGTACCGAACCTCGCCCCACGGCTGCTCCCACATCTCGTTCACCGCGGCGCGCTCGGAGCCGGTGATCTCGATCCCGCTCGACAGCGGCGGGGCACCGCGGAACTCGAACCCGAGTCGGGACGGAAGCACGACCTTCCGTCCGTCCCTCACGAACGCCCAGGTGAGTGCCCCATCCACGACCCCTACGGTGACGACGTTGCGCTCGTCGGGCGAGGAGAGCCGGAGGGCGCCCTGGGCGAAGGCCGTGTGCGCGGTGACGGGCGAGATCAGGAGAACGGCGAGCAGTCCTGCCATCCGGAGCGATTTCAGACGAGTCGACATGATCGTGTGCCCTGTTCCGGGGGTCGGCTCTGCAGACGGCGTCCGTCCGTGCGAGAACGGACAACCTAGCGCGATTTGGCTGCTCGGCGCACCCGCGGTCCCTGTCTCACCCGAGCGCCTCGAGGGCCGCGAACCAGACCCGTTCGGGAATGTCGGATTCGCGCTTCCACCGGGGGGCCACGGTATGAAAGCGCGGGCGTATGCCCCTCCGGTCGTGCTCGGCGACGACCGCGGCCACGGGATCCGCCGGCA
>NZ_JBZQEK010000168.1:0-3582 GCF_058719085.1 Candidatus Benthicola sp. | reverse complement strand
GTTGAGTCCGCACGGCCAACCGGGCTGCGCCCGCGGGCCGGGTCGTGGTCGTCGCACAAGATGCCACCTGTGCGCCGGGGCGCAAAGTCCCGATCCGTCCGAGCCGGCAGACGGGACGCGACCGGGGGGAAGCCCGGAGGTCCGGGGACGACTCACTCCCCGATGATCTTAATCAGGACGCGCTTCGGTCTCCGGCCGTCGAACTCGCCGTAGAAGATCCTCTCCCACGGTCCGAAATCGAGGCGGCCTCCGGTGATGGCCACCACGACCTCCCGGCCCATGATCTGTCTCTTGTGGTGGGCGTCCGCGTTGTCCTCGCCCGTGCGGTTGTGGTGATAGCGCTCGGGACTGGCGTCGAACGGGGCGAGTTCCTCGAGCCACTTCCTGTAGTCTCGATGCAGCCCGGGCTCGTCGTCGTTGATGAACACGCTGGCCGTGATGTGCATCGCGTTTACCAGACAGAGCCCCTCCTGAACTCCGCTGGCGCGGACCTCGGCTTCCACCTCCGACGTGATGTTCACGAAGTCCATTCTCGCAGGCACGTTCATGGTCAGGTGTCGGGTGTGTGACTTCATCCTGGTCTTCCTGTGTTTTCGTGCGAAAGGCCTTGTATCGAGCCACGCGGGAGGCCTATGTTCCGCGCGCCAAACGGAGTATCCGGTCGCGCTGAGAGCGAGGCAACCGGACACGTCTCATGCAGCCGTTCTGATACCGGGAAGACATGAGCCAGACGATTCAGTTGGTGTGGAAGGGCGACTTTCGATTCGACGCGACCGCCCGGGGCGGATCCGTGACCCACGTCGACGGGAACGCCGAGGCCGGAACGACGCCGGTCGACCTGCTCCTCGAGTCGGTGGGGGCGTGCGCGGCGATCGACGTGGTGGACATCCTGAGGAAGTCGCGGCAGGAAGTGCAGGGAATGGCGGTCGAAGTCGAGGCGACCCGTCGCGAGGAGCCTCCGCGCCACGTGAAGCGGCTCGAGTTCCGGTTTCGGATCAAGGGACCGGTGGATCAGAAGAAGGCGGAGCGCGCGGTGGACCTGTCGCTCGAAAAGTACTGCAGCGTATTTCACACGCTGCGGATGGACATCATGCTGGACGTCGAGGTCAAGATCGAGAGCTGATTCCGGCTTGCCCGAAGGCGTGGTCAATCCGGCTCAGACCCGAAGCACTCGCTTCAGCACCCTACGGGCGACTTCCAGTCCCACCAGCAGCAGCACTTTTCTCAACGTTCACTCCCCGGTTGATCGGTCCGGACCAGGCCGTGCCCCGGCCCGCGTTCATTCCATGATACGGCATGCTCGCGGCACATGTTTCATCGGTCTATCTTGGCGCTGCGCGTCCGGGTCCACCGAGTAGGGGGATCCGGCGCGTTTCGGAGGGGTGGCAGAACGGCTAATGCACCGGTCTTGAAAACCGGCGTCCGAAAGGACTTAAGGGTTCGAATCCCTTCCCCTCCGCTCCACTGCCGACGAGCCACGTCTGGTGCGCCCGCACCACAGTTGACGGCACCCCTGTAAGCGCTAGCTTATCTTTGACTCCCACGCGCCCCCACGCTCATAGAGCGGCTCCATCACAGCCAGAAGTCGGACCCTCCCTCCCGGCTGATTGACCTGTCCACGTAAGGAGGTGTCCTGTGCGCTGGCAAATCCCGCTCGCTCTGATCTTCTCGGTAAGCATGGCCACTGGCTGCGATCAGCAGCCGTTGGCGCCTGATGCCGAAGATGCCGTTACGGGTCCAATGTTCGTTCCGGTCAGCAACCCCAACAAGTGGGTATGGGAGGTTGATGAGGGTTGGTCGGAGGCGTGCACTGGCGGCCAGATCGTTGATGTGCAGCTGGTCGGCTGGGGACAGTTCATGGCCAAGAAGGGCGACCACAATTGGGAGCTGGACGTGTTTCATCTGGTCTTCACGTATACGTACGATGGAGCCACGTACGTGTACCGGGACGTGGGTCCCGACCGCTGGTACTGCGACGAGTCGGAGTGCTACGTCACGGTCACGGGACGCTCCTCTGCGTCTGGAACACCGGGTCGCGATGAGATCAACATCGGTCACGCTGTGATGAGACTGGATGGACCGTTCGGCGACCCGGTGGAAGTAGTCTTCATCGCGGGCCAGGGATTGGGAAGTGTGACGGAGCTGGCTTGCAGCGCCCTGATCTGATGGCCGACGGTTACACGACTCGAGAAGCCAGATAGCGGCCGATCGCGTCGTACATCCGCTCCGTGTACTCGTCGAGCCCGCGCTCGCGCCAGAGGAGGCCGCCCGGCATCGAGTTGATGAACGGGTACGGGTTGGCCTCGAAGATGACCGGTCGTCCGTCAGGATACACTCCGTAGTCGAAGGCCACGAAGTCATAGCCGAGGACACGCGCCGCCCGCATGAACAGGGGAGCGTCGGGTGGGTCCTGGCTCCTGAACGCGACGTCCGCCGCTCGAGCCGCGCGGTACCAGGGATTCATCCGAATGCCACGTTGCAGGAGGCCGTTCAGGTGACCCGACCCGAGCCGGGCGCGGATCCGTCGGCTCCGCTCGTCCATCAGGTCCCAGACCACATCGTGGCCTCCCACGACCTGCGACGAGGAGAAGTGCAGGTGACCGGGCATGCAGACATCACCGAACACGAACGCCCGATACCGGTGCACCCACTTGTGAAACGGATCCCACGGGCCATGTCGCTTCCTTCCGCTTTGCACGTCCACCATGGGCGACAGGACACCCGGGTAGGGAATCGGCCCGTCCTCGAGACCCTCCACGTCACGGGGCCCGACGAGGACGCGTGCATCCACCTGCGCATGGTCCGAATTCGCCCTGAGGATTACCGGCAGCTCGTGGGTCTGCAGGAGGCTCCGAAGTTCGTCCAGATCCCGGTAGTCGTACGCGGGTGGGCAGTCGATGCCGTGCGCTCCGAGCACGGAGGCCGTTCGGCTCTTGCAGTGCGCGCTGAGCAGCGCCGGTGGATTGTAGAGGGGGATGCCCATCTCATTCGCTCTGTCGGCGATCGATGAGGCCTCGGCAGAACACTCCGGATACAGGGAGTCGAGAGGATCGGCGAGCAGGAAAAGGACTCCGATCACGCCTTCGAGACTCGGGAGGGCGTCGCCGGTCTGGTAGAAGGCCAGTCGATCCCGAAGGATGGGGTTCTTCTCACGCAGCGCGTCGAAACACGGCTGGATGTACGGCTGCAGGCGGCCTCGACCGGGACCGTGGCGCACGATGAGAAAGCGGCTGTCCGTACTCAGCTGAACCACGTTTGGTCTCTCCAGACCGGGGCCACCCGCGACTCGGGCGAATGCGCCGAATGTCGTACGGAGCAGAAAGCATGCCCCGTCGGGCCGACCGGTCCGGTGTACGGGCCTGGCGGATCAGCCGGGTGCTAGTACCCTGCCGCCTTGTCGACGACGTTCAGCAGCGGCTCACCGCGCCCGAATCGCCGCATGTTCTCTACGATGAGGGCGAAACGACGTTCCGCCGACAGTTCCGCGCGGCCGGCCGTGTGTGGCGTGATGAAGACGTCGTCCCGGTCCCACAGGGGATGGCCGGCCGGAAGGGGTTCGGGATCCGTGACATCGAGCAGAGC
>NZ_JBZQEK010000167.1:0-5695 GCF_058719085.1 Candidatus Benthicola sp. | reverse complement strand
CGGTCGTGGCCCGGTCCCGCGGTATCGTGGTTTCCGGAATCACCCTGTTCATCTTCGGTGGCGTAGCGGAGATGCGCCGCGAGCCCGAGCGGGCCGGGGACGAGTTCCTCCTCACCATCGTCGGACCGCTGAGCAGCCTCGCTCTCGCCGGGATCTTCTTCGCGATCGCCAACGTGCTCGGAACGCTCCGGCTGCCTTCCGCCCGGGTCGTGTCCGAGACGGTAGCCATGCTCAACCTCGTGCTGGCCGTGTTCAACATGGTGCCCGCCTTTCCACTGGATGGCGGGCGCGTGCTGCGGGCCGTGCTGTGGCGCCTGACCGGCGATCCGTACCGCGCCACGCGCTGGGCCACCTGGGTGGGGCGTGGCTTCGGCTGGCTTCTCATCCTGTATGGACTGGTACTCTTCCTGGGCGGTGCCCAGTTCGCCGGTGTATGGGGGATCTTCCTCGGGTGGTTTCTGTCGGGTGCGGCCGCGTCGGCAGCCCAGCAGAACGAGCTCAAACGGTCCCTCGAGGGTGTGGCTGTCGGCCAGATCTTCACCGGGCCAGCGGTGTTCGTTCCCGGTGGGCTGACCGGCGAGGAACTCGTCGAGCGGTACTTCCTGCGATATCCCGCCCGCGCGTTCCCGGTGCTGCGAGATCGCACGATCGTGGGCGTCGTGTCGATGGCCGATATCGCCGGCCTGTCGCTGGACGAGAGAGCGGAGACCTCCGTCTTCGAGCGGATGGCCGCCCTCGAGGACGTACCGGTGATACAGGCCGACCGTCCTCTCCTGGAAGTCGTCATGGCGGTGCGATCCGGACGTGATGACCGCATGATGGTGGTTCGCGACGCCGAGGTGCTGGGAGCTCTGACCGGGGAGGAGATCGTGGAGTGGGTGAGCCGCAACGCGTCCGGTCGCGAGGCGAAGCCGCGGGGCGAAGGGTCGGGCTGATGGCACGGAAGCTCGAGTCACTCGCCGTCCGCCGGCGCAGGGTAGACGAAGTGAAGCCCGTGCTCGCCCGGCGCTATCCGGACCTCGAGGTGAGCCTGGACTGGAGCACTCCGCTCGAGCTGCTCGTGGCCACGATCCTCTCGGCACAGTGCACGGACGAGCGCGTGAACCAGGTCACTCCTTCTCTCTTCTCGCGTTTCCCGGACGCTTCCGCCTACGCGGAAGCGGACCGCGAAGAGCTGGAAGAGCTGATCCACTCGACCGGCTTCTATCGGAACAAGGCGAAGAACATCCAGGGAATGGCACGACGTCTGGTGGACGAGCACGAGGGGCGGGTTCCCGAGACGATGCAGGAGCTCGTCGAGCTTCCCGGCGTGGCGCGAAAGACGGCGAACGTGGTGCTCAGCAACGCGTTCGGGAAGAACGAGGGTGTGGTCGTGGACACGCACGTGAAGCGGGTCTCGGCCCGGCTCGGCCTGACTGCGGAGTCCGATCCCGTGCGCGTGGAGAGAGACCTCATGGAGCTACTGGACCCGTCCGAGTGGCGCTCCTTTCCCTGGCGGCTGATTCTCCACGGGAGACAGCGCTGCCGCGCCCGGAAACCCGAGTGCGTGGAATGCGAGATCCGGGAGATGTGCCCGAGCGCCAACCGGGTTTGAGGCGCGAAGGCGATCGAATCGTGTCCACCCGTCCCGACCCGTGCGTGTCGACCGAAGAGCGGGAAGCCCTGCGAGCCGAGGCTCTCGCCCTCGGCTTCCTTCAGGTCGGGTTCGCGGCCGCCGGTCCTCCGAGGCACTCCGGGGCGTTTCTCGACTGGCTCGGGGAGCGTATGCACGGAGAGATGGAGTGGCTGGCCCGTCCCGACGCCGTGGGGCGGCGGCTGGATCCTCGCCTCGTCCTGCCCGACTGCCGAACGCTGGTGATGGTCACCATGAGCTACGCGCCCGGAACCGGTCTCCACGATTCCGGCAGCGGACCGGGGCTTCCCGCCGACCACCGGGCCGTCGTGGCTCGCTATGCCGCCGGTCGCGATTATCACCTCGAGTTCGAGGACAGACTGAGCCGGCTGGCAGGCCGGCTGAAGGAACGGTGGCCCGGCGCCGGCGTGAAGAGCTACGTGGACTACGGGCCGGTGCTGGAGCGCGACCATGCGCAGGAAGCAGGGCTCGGGTGGGTGGGCAAGAACACGATGCTGATCCATCCCCAGTTCGGCTCCTGGACCCTGATCGGCGAGCTGCTGACCACGAAGGAGATCCCCCCGGACGACCCGTTCACCGCCGACCGCTGTGGCACCTGCATGCGGTGCATCGAAGCCTGTCCGACCGGGGCGATCGTCGAGCCGCGGCGGCTCGACGCCCGTCGGTGCATCTCGTACCTGACGATCGAGCTGAAGGGACCCATTCCGGTTCCGCTGCGAGAGGCGATCGGCACGAGGATTTTCGGCTGCGACATCTGCCAGGAGGTATGTCCCTGGAACGACGGGGCACCGACCGGAAGTCTGCCCGCGGCATCGTGGGGCGGCCCCGTGCCTCCGGATACGATGGCGAGCTGGGCTGACGAAATCCTCGACCTGTCCGACGCGGAGTTTCGATCGCGCTACGGTGACACCGTCTTCGCACGGCCGGGACGCGACGGAATGCTGCGGAACCTGTGCGTCGGCATGGGCAACAGCGGGTATGCGTCTCTCCTCCCCACCCTGATGCGTTGCCTCGACGCCGGGTCGACGCTCGTGCGTGAGCACGCCGCCTGGGCGATCGGCCGATTGGACGCGGCCCGGGCCCGGTGAACGGATCCGGTCAGGACCTTCCTCTCGAGTCGATGGCCGCCAGGCCGGGTCCGCCGAATACGAGCATGAGAAGCGAGGCCACGAGCAGCAGGTTGAACTCGATACCACCGTTCGCCTGCGCCCCCACCACATAGAAGCCTCGTGACGCGTGCACGAGAACGATGGCGGCCATCATCTCCACGGTGAGCAGAAGCGCCACCGGCGTGACGAGGAAGCCGGCGACCAGGCAGATGCCTCCGAGGAACTCGAGAAGTCGGAGCGCCCAGGCGGCAATGAGCGGGAGGGGTACCCCGAGGGAGGCGAGAAAAGCGGCCGTACCGTCCATTCCCCCGAACAGGCTCGGGGCGCCGTGCGCGATGAAGATCACGCCCAGCACGACTCTGAGGATCGCCAGTCCGAGATCCGGGTTCACCCCTCGCTCCATGGTGTCGCTCCTGTGCTGGTGAAACGGTTCAGTCGGTCTCGACCTCGATCACGCGCCCCCCGGAGCGGCCGCCTCCGGTATCGACGCCCGGCCCAGCCGGTGCATCCGTCGGCGAGCTCCGCGGTCCTCCCATCTCTCCCGGGAATCCGACATCCCGCAGCTGGAACCGAGATCCGAGCCTCTTGCGGAGGCTCCGGGCTACGAGCTCGCGTGTCGGCCGGAAGAGCAAGAGCAGCCCGGCGGCATCGGTGAGCACGCCGGGCGTGACGAGGACCACGCCCGCAATGAACACGAGCAGCGCCTGCAGGAGCCCATCGCCGGGCATGCGTCCGGCCTGGAGCTCCTCCTGCACCTTTCGCCACGTTCGACTCCCCTCCCTTCGAGCGAGCCAGGCGCCCACCACCCCGGTGACAACGACGAGACCCAGCGTCGCTCCGGCTCCGAGCCACTCTCCGATGCGGAGCAGCAGCGTGAGCTCGACGAGCGGCAGCAGCGTGAACAAGAGGATGAGTCGAAACAAGCGCATCTCCCGTGAAGTCCCGGACGGGAAGATAGAGAGCGGATGAAGAAAAGCGAAGGCGAACCCGGCGTCGTCACCCTGCGGCCCCACAGGCGCGATCCTGATTCGACCTTCGCTCTCTTCGCTTCGCGCCGGGTTGGCTCTACGGCGCTTCCCGGGCGCGACGTCAACATGGTGGGAGGGCGTCACACGACCGTCACACGGGGCGGTCCGAGGCCGTCAATCGGGCGCCGAAACGAAGCGGGGAAAGGCCGAACGCCCCCAGCGCCCCCGCCGGAACGTCCGGCGCGATCCCGGCTCCGTGAGCGAGCGGCGGGGCACCCCTGTGACCTCACGGCTCGCGCCCGGACCGTACAGGTTCAGGTTCCTGTTCCTCAGGTCGGTGACCCCGCGCTCTCACCGCTCCGCTCTACGGGATGGAACGATAGCCGGGGGCCTCAACGAACTCTCAACGGATGGCATCCGGGGGCGCATCGGGATGCGGCGAGGTGGGGCCAGACACCGGAGAAGTGCCAACAGCTGCCGAAAGCGGGCGGTCGGGACTCCGCCCCGGGACGCTAGAAGCCCATCATGGCGCGTACGGCCGGATCGATCCTCTCGGGGGTCCAGAAAGGCTTCCAGACCAGGCTGACGTCGGCTTTCTCCACGCCTTCGACATCCTCGGCCGCCTTCTGCGCGCCCATCAGAATCTGACCGCCAGCCGGACAACCGGGGCTGGTCAGCGTCATCGTCACCTTCGCGGTCCCCTCCTCGACCTCGATGTCGTACACGAGTCCGAGGTCCACGATATTGATGCCGAGTTCCGGGTCCATCACGGTGCGAAGCTGTTCACGGACGGCTTCCGCGGTTTCCGTTTCCGTCATCGAGTCTCTCCCGTCTGATGGTCTGCAGGCGCCGGGGCCACGTTTTCGGCCAGTTCGCGCAACGAGTTCGGGCCATCCGAATCCCGGACTTCCCTGACCGCACCCGCTGCCGCACGGGCGCGGACGATGGTCTTCGCGTATTCGGTCTCCGACGCCGCGTCGAGCAAAACGATCCCGTTCACCCGGCCCTCGGATAGGGCGAAGGTGATGCAAGGACCCTCTCCCGGAGCGCCCCAGGTGACCGTCTCCTCGGGCTCCGCCGTCCGTCCGACCGCGTCGAGGCTCAGATCGAACACTCGCGAAAAGAAGCAGGACAGGCGCTCATAGGGCACGTTCCCGCCCGCCATGTTACCACCGACGAGCCTCCCGTGTTCACGAGCGTGCTCCCAATGCTCCACCCGGACGACTCCGCCGAACACGGGATCCGGAAAGCGTGCAACATCACCGGCCGCATAGATATGGGGATGGCTGGTCTCGCCGAACCGATCGACACGTATCCCATCCCCGACCGCGAGTCCCGCGTCCGCGGCCAGGCCGTCACACGCCTCGCTGCCGATTCCCACCACCGAGAAGTCGCAATCGATGGACCCGTTCACCAGGTCGACCGCGCGAATCCGGGATTCTCCGCGGAAGGCCTCGACTCCCGATTCGAGGCGAAAGGAGACCCCCTGTTCCTCGAAGTGCTTCCGCATCCAGCGCGACAGCGCCGGGGGAAGCACGCGACTCCAGACCCGGTCGGCGACATCCAGGACCGTGGAGGCCACGCTCCAGGAGGAAAGGGATGCTGCGAGCTCCATTCCGACGAAGCCGGCTCCGACGAGCACGGCGTGGCCACCGGACCCGGCCGCCTCACGAAGGGCCTCGGCGTCTTCTACGGATCGCAGCGTGTGGATGCCTTTCAAACCGGACCCCGGCACGTCCAGCCGGCGGGCGCGACCTCCCGTGGCGAGCAAGATGCGGGGAGCTCGGAAGACATTTCCCCTCGCCGTCGTCACGCTCATCGATCCAGCGTCCAGGGTCATGGCTTTCTGGCAGGTCACCAGTTCGACGCCAGGCTCGGAATCGAACCAGTCCTCCGGCTTCACGTGCAGCAGGGACCGCGGCACGTCGGGGTGCTGCAGAAACTCTTTCGAGAGCGGGGGACGCTGGTAGGGCGGTTCGGACTCG
>NZ_JBZQEK010000166.1:0-3145 GCF_058719085.1 Candidatus Benthicola sp. | reverse complement strand
TCGGCGTGTCCGCCCATTCCATGATCGCCGTGCCCGCCGGCCCGCTCCGGGGCCTCGAGCGTGTTGATCAGGTCCGCCACGTAGACCGGGTCCTCGCGGCTGAATTCGGGCCACACGACGTCCTTGGAGGCCCAGATGACGCCCCCGATCTCGCCCATCCCGCCGTCGGGCGTCGGATGCGACATCGGATTGTCGTACTCCACGTAGATGCGGTAGGTGTGCTCGGGGCTGACCTTGATCCCCCCGGTCATCCACAGCCGGCTCTCGGAGACGCCCGTCAGGCGACCGCTCTCGTCGTACAGCGGCTCGGCTTCCCAGATGACCTTGCCTTCCGTCACGTCTTCGAGCCGCAGCACGGACGCGTAGTCGTGCAGGTGGCCCCCGATGCCGAGGATGCGCCCTTCGATGGCCGGCCTCGCCTCGTACGCGTGGACCGTCTTGCCGGGGGGGACGGGGAAGTCCTTCGCACCGACCGGTCCCATCACGTCCAGGTAGAACGGGTACACATCCCGCGGCTGTATGAATCCATCCTCCTCGAGACTGTACGCGATGCGGACGCGTAGGAACGCCTCCGGATAGTCCGTACCCGTCGGGTTCGCGAACATGGCCGAGATGAGCAGCCGGTCGCCATCCTGGATCGGGTACCCGATCAGGGCCGGCAGCTTCTTCTGGCTCGTCTCCCGTCCGGCTGCGAGCACTCGCCGGGCGATCGGAGCGAACACGTCCCGCTTGTCCGGGTCGATGAAGTTGACGTGATGAAGCAGGTCCATCGGGAGGGCGTTCCCCCGGGCGTCCTCCATGGAGACTTCGAAACCATGAAGCCAGCCGTCCACCGGGATTTCGGCCACCTGGATCGGGAGCCGCAGGTGCATCATGTCGGCCGGGAGGTCGAGCGGTCCGATCATGAAGTCGGCCACCCGCTCGTCCGGGTGGTTAAGAACCTCCACGTACTCGCTTTCGGCGGGAAGAGGAGGGGCGTTCAGGCCCATCTCCTCGACCATCGCCACGGTGATGTGCTGCGCGGAAAGAACCGCGGGCGCCAGGATTCCGGCGACCGCGATCCCGAGGGTGCGGCGGTTCATCATCGAAGGCTTCTCCGTCCAGTCTCTATGTCTGTGTCTCATGCCCCGGTACGAGCCGGCAGGGACGGCCCGACTCGAGCGGCGCGAATATAGAAAGGCGGGCCCCTGCCGATCAACTGCGACGGCGGATCGAGGCATACACCCGAAAAGAAAGCGCCCGCTCGTGCGGGCGCCCGTCTGGCTCGGAAGGATCTTCGCGGACCCCGCGCTGGATGGACCCGGCCGTCAGGAAAGGGGGACGTCGAAGTGCACGTAGTTCTTCTCGATGAACTCCGTCCACTGCTCGGGCACTTCATCGTCCGGGAAGATGGCCTCGACCGGACACTCCGGCACGCACGCTCCGCAGTCGATGCATTCCTCGGGGTGGATGTAGTACTGGTCCTCGCCCTCGTAGATGCAGTCCACCGGACACACGTCAACGCAGGAAGCGTCCTTGGTATCGATGCAGGGC
This sequence comes from Candidatus Benthicola sp., assembly GCF_058719085.1. Taxonomy (NCBI): domain Bacteria; kingdom Pseudomonadati; phylum Gemmatimonadota; class Gemmatimonadia; order Candidatus Palauibacterales; family Candidatus Palauibacteraceae; genus Candidatus Benthicola; species Candidatus Benthicola sp. The sequence goes on along the minus strand of NZ_JBZQEK010000166.1, from coordinate 1,612 downwards.
TGAGCGATGATGTAGGTCATGGCTCCTCGGCAGGTTCGTGGCCCTCGAGCGGGGACGGACCCTTTCCGACTGTCCGCCCGTATCATGGTCTCCGGCTCCGGCCAAGCAGAATAATCGTCCCACCTTCCAGCGGCAACGCCGTCCGACGAGCTTCTCGGAAGTGGACTTGCCCCGGCCGATCCGGTAGTTTCTGCCGGCTCCGATGGGGGCGTTCCCGGGAGGAAGCCGCCCCCGGGGTGCAGGGAACTTTCGAAGCGGAATCATGCGAAGACTCGACGTCATACAGCTCGATCGGTCCAACGACTCGGCCCGCCCGGCGGCGGCCGCGGGAGGGTGCGGCGGCCCGGCGCCGAGCGCGGCACAGTGGCCCGAGAAGAAGCCCCGCTGGCTGCGCGTGCGTGCGCCCGGGGGGGAGCGCTACCGGGACCTGAAGCAGATGATGCGGACGCTGGGCCTCAATTCGGTGTGCGAAGAGGCTCACTGCCCCAACATCGGTGAGTGTTGGGACTCGGGAACGGCGACGTTCCTGATCATGGGCGACCAGTGCACCCGGAACTGCCCCTACTGCGCCATCGCGCACGGCCGCCCGGACGACCTCGACGAAGATGAGCCGCGCCGCGTGGCGGAGATGATCGAGCAGCTCCGACTCCGGCACGTGGTGATCACGTCGGTGGACCGGGATGACCTTCCGGACGGTGGGGCACGCATCTTCGCGTGGGTGATCGAGGAGATCCGTGACCGTCTGCCTGCCTGTTCGATCGAGGTGCTGACTCCGGACTTCCGGGGAATGCCGGAGGCGATCGAGCGCGTGATGGAGGCCCGTCCGGAGATCTTCAATCACAACATGGAAACGACACGGCGCCTGCACCGCACGGCACGGCCGGGAGGCCGTTACGACCGCTCTCTGGACGTGCTGCGGATGGCCCGCGGCCTGGATTCGGGTGTTCTCATCAAGACCGGGATCATGCTGGGACTCGGAGAGAACGGGGACGACGTGCGGGAGTTCATGGACGACGCCCTCGAGGCCGGCGTGCAGATCCTCACGATCGGTCAATATCTGCGTCCGTCGGAAAAGCACCTCCCGATCGATCGCTACGTGTCCCCGGAGGAGTTCGCCGCCTGGAAGGAGCGGGGCGAGGGGATGGGGTTCCTGCACGTGGAGAGCGGCCCGCTGGTGCGGAGCAGCTATCACGCACGAGAGCAGGTCGAAGAACTGAGAGCGAGGGCCGGAATCGCCTGACGCCGTGCGGCGTTCGGCTGCCGATACCTGCGAGGAGCGAAGACCTTGGCGAAGACGGAAGAAGAGATCGTGCGCGGCGATCTGCACGGATTGCCCCGCGAGAAGCTGATGGAGATGCTGCGCTGGATGGTGCTTTCGCGTCGCTTCGAGGAGAAGACGGCGGAGGCGTACCAGACGGGCAAGATCGGGGGCTTCTGCCACCTGTACATCGGGCAGGAGGCGGTGGCCGCGGGTGCCATCGCGGCTCTGCGCGAGGATGACTACGTGTTCACCGCGTACCGGGACCACGCGCAGGCCCTGGTGCGGGGCGTGAGGTCCGACGCCGTGATGGCGGAGCTGTTCGGGAAGATCGGCGGCGCCTCGCGCGGCGCC
>NZ_JBZQEK010000165.1:0-7514 GCF_058719085.1 Candidatus Benthicola sp. | reverse complement strand
GAGGGCGAGCTTTCGGCATCAACCGCCGCCGGTGCCGGCTGCGGCGGGCGCTCCCTCACGACCCCGTCGCGCCTGAAGCCACGTGATCCTCACGAACACCGCCAGGAACCAGAGGGCCAGCACGGGCCCGAGATCCACCGACCCGGCGTACGCGGGACCCCTCGGGTAGGTGTCGAGGTTGAGGTAGAGAAGGGCTGCCGAGGCGAGGATCCCGAACGCTCCCCAGATGCGGCCGAAGTCCCGGTGCTTCAGCATGGCGAACCCGATCAGGGCGCCGGCGCCGCAGATGAACACGTCCCACGCGACGTCGATCAGCATCTGCACCCGGTTCACCGCCCGATGCACCTGCCGGGCCGCCTCTCGCGCCAGCTCGGTGTCGGCGCTGGAGAGCTGCTCGTCGAGGAACATGTTGTTGCCCACCTGGACGGTGAGCATGATCGTCACCGTGGCACCCGCCAGAATGCCCAGCACGACTCCGAAGCGGAGGGCCGGTCCGTCCCTCTCCGACCGCAGGGCGTGGAACAGGCCGAGAAAGGACACGGCCAGCAGGGGACCGAACGCGAAGGCGAGCCACAGGGTCAGGGTGTCGGGCAGCGGCACGAAGGCGGCGCTGAAGTAGCAGAGGACGGCGGCCAGCCCGGCCACGCCTCCGGCCCGCGCCATCGAACGGTCCAGGGATGAGGTTTCGGTCATGGGAGCCTCGTCTCGAGGGACGGTGGGGCGCGGCGATCCGGTCCGGCCCGCGTTTCCTGTCGACTACGAGGCGAATGCGGCTCCGGGTTTCATGGCCGAGCGCGTCACTCCACCGGCCCCAGGTACCGGTCCAGCCAGTCCAGTGTCTCCGCGATCACCAGGTCGGCGTTGTAGGCGCCGACGAAGTGATTCGCGTCGGTCACGATGATCTTCCGGTCCGCCTCGGGCGTTCCGAGGTTGTCGTAGAACGGCAGGATCGACGACTCGAGCGGGAAGAAGGAGTCGTACCGCCCGTTCAGCATCAGGGTCGGGATCGTCACGCGCGGCAGGTAGTTGAACGGGTCCGCCACCGGCTGCACGTCCTGCATCATCAGTCCGCCCACCTGCAGGATGCTGGCCTTCAGGCGGGGTTCCATGGCCGTCATGATCGGGGCCATGGCGCCGCCCCAGGAGATCCCCATGTAGGCCAGGCGATCGGAGTCGATGTCGGGCCGCGTCTCCAGGTAGTCGATCGAGCGGCTGAGATCCTTCGACCACGCGATGACGTGGTCGCGGTACAGGTTCGAGGCATCCTGCACATCCGACTGGATGTCGCTCTGTCGCTCCCAGGTGCCCTTGTAGACCGGGTACACGAGAATTCGCCCGCTGCGGAGGATGAAGTCGATCCGCGCGGCGCTCAACTCGTCGTACGAGGTAGCGTACAGGTCGTTGGATCCGGGGAAGTAGACGACCGCCTGGCGCGGCGAAGAGCCCGGTCCGCCGAGCGGGTGGAACAGGAACACGGCCAGCCGCTCGTCTCCGTAGGCCGCGTCGAGCTCCACGTGCTCCCGGACCCAGGTCGCCGTGGTGTCCGTGCTCACGACCACCGCATTCAGCGGCGTCCGGTCGTAGGCGAGCATCTGGCGGTACACGTCGAAGACCTGGTCCGACACCGGTGTCTCGGCGGTGTAGTCGCGGAAGGCCTTCTCGATCGGGGCGCCGGCCGCCGCCACGTTGGTCGTGTCGGGGTACTGCACGAGGCGGATGCCGTTCGCGGGAGAGCGATCGAAGGCGAGCGAGGTGACGGCGTCGTTGAACGAGTACTGCGGGTCGTCCCACCCGCCGCCCAGGATGTAGCGGGCCTCGCCGTCCTCGTTCCTCGTCCACTCGCGGACGTTGCCGGCCATGTCGTAGACGCCGTCGCGCGTAACCCCCTGGTAGCTTCCGACCGGGGCTGGACCGCCGCTCCCGTAGTTGCTGAGCGGCACGACGTGGTTCGAGCTGAACGGGTCGGCGGCCATGTACCAGTGGTACACGGTGGGAAGGGCCTTCCCGACGAAGCAGGCGTAGGCCTGCGCCTCGTACCAGCTCACGCCTCCCACCGGAAGGTCGCCCTGGCCCTCCGGGTAGGCTCCTGCCTGCCAGCCACTGGGGCCGGAACGTCCCGTCCGGTCCACGAAGGCGGACATGGCATCGTCGAACGAGAGGGCCCGGCCATCCCGAACGAACGGTTCGGTCCAGCAGGCCGGATCGCGGTATCCGCCCGCGTCCACGAACTCCTTGTACTGGCGGTTCGTGACCTCGTGAACATCCATGAAGAAGTCGGCGAGGACCAGCGAATCGAGCTGCTCGAGCCCGGGCGCCCAGATGCGGGCCGAGGCGCCGCTGACCCGCGACATGCCGGCCGGCAGCGTCTCCTCGGTATCGAGGACGAACGGCTCCGCCTCGGCGATTCGACCGGAGAAGTCCGCCGTCTCGCGGGACAGGTAACCGTCGAGCTCGAAGCGCACGCGCGACAGGCCGAACGGGAAGCGCTCCACTTCGACGGGCGTGACGCCGAGCTCCTCCCACTCCGCGTCCGGGTCGCCGTAGTCCCGACGGAAGGCCGTGGCGCCCGGCGGCACCGTCTGCAGGGTGAGGGTGCGCGACACCTCGGACCACATGGCCTCGCGGACCGAGTCGTTCGTGATCACGCCATCCAGCTCACGGGCGATCGCGTTGGCGCCCGGATAGTCATACGCGCCAACTCGGCGCCGAATCTCGTCCAGTCCGGTGACCAGGTCCCACTCGGATTCCTCGGCGCCCCGCGTGCCCAGCACGAGCCAGCCGGTGACCGCGATGCCCCACAGGGCGAGCGCCGCGACGCCGCCCATGAGGACGTTCCGCCACGTGAACAGCCCGCGGGAGCCGGCCGCGGGCCGACCCGCGCCGGCCTTGGTCGGAGACGCGGCCTTCGCTCCGATGCCCTGGAAGTAGGCGGTGGCCGCCGTGACCGGGAGTCCGATGAGGAGCAGCGTCAGGGTGAGCGTGAACACCCAGGACGGGAGGCCCATGTTCTGGCTCAGCACGTCGACGACCTGGAGGACGACCCAGGAGCCGGCGGCGTACAGGCCGAGCACCTGCCACAGGGAACGCTGGTGTGTCTTACCGGGCATCGGGCCTCTCATCGGGATTGGACTCGGGTATGGACTGGCTGAGCGCGCCCCACTCTACGGAGCCGACCGGCGCCTGTCGATGGGAGGCGGGGTGCGCGGCTGACGTTCGGAGCTCGATCGGAGTCAACGCTGAGCGGCGATCTCCGCGCGCAGCTCCCGGGCATCCCGGGCCGGCTCGAATTCGGGGTCGGCGTTCGACCAGGTGACCAGGAGGCTGTCCAGCTGGGCGAGGGCCGCGTCCATCTCCCCCTGCGCCGCGAAGTAGCGGGCGGCCTCCAGTCGGACGTCGCCGAAGCCGGGGACGCGATCGCGCAGCCATTCGATTTCTTCGCCGGCCTCATCGAGTCCGCCGAACTCGCGCAGGCACCGGGCGCGCGCGACCGCGTACGTCCGGGTGAGAGGCCGTCGCCGCCGCGCCTCGTCGTATTTCGGGAGCGCCCGATCGCAGGAGCCGTCCTCCAGCTCGGCGATCCTGCCTTCGGCCCAAAGGATGTACGCGTCGTAGGCCCGTCCGCCGCTCAGGTCGCGCAGCGTCTCGAGTCGCTCCACGGCCTCCCTCGCTTCCTCGATCTGGCCCAGGTCGAGATGGATCCGAAGGACCGCCTGATCGACGTGGTCCGAGAACGGAGGCTCGAGGAGGGAGCGCAGGCTGTCCAGCTGCGCGAGGGCGAATTCCGCGCGTCCCGCCTCGGCAGCAAAAACAGCACTTCCGAGCTCGGCATGTTGCTCACCAGCTGCGCGAGCGGCCTCGTCGCGCTGGCCAGGCGCAGGCGCTCGCGGTACAGACTCTCGAGCTCCTCGAACCGGCCTTCCTGATAGGCGATCGATTCCTCGGTGCCGACCAGGACGTACCGGTCTTCGTCCCGGCGGGCCCGGGAAAGAGCTTCCTCAACGAGCTCTGCCGCCTCCGCAGACCGACCTTCCCGCAGGTCGAGACGCGCAATGGTGTTCAGGAGATCCACGTCGTCCGGAGCCACGATCCGGGCGTCCTCGAGCTCCGAGCGCGCCCCGGCAAGGTCACCGAGGTTCATCAGCGTGTTCGCGATGTCGATCCGGTTCTGCACGTCGGTCGGCACCCGGGCGGAGCGCCGCCGGAGGACGGCGAGCGCGCTGTCGTACTGCGCGTTGGCCAGGTAGTAGATGCCGAGGCTCCGCATCGCGTCCGTGTCCGTCGGATCGATCGCGAGGAGAGCCCGGCGCTCGCGGGCCTCCGCCTCCCGGTCCCCCGTATCGCGGTACAGATCGGCCAGCATCGAATGGGCCATCGGATCCTCGGGATACACCTCGGCCCAGTAGCGGCCCGTCCGCAGGGCCCCCTCGAAGTCCGAGTCGAGGAACGCCTGCTTCATCATCCGAAACATCAGCCGCAGCCGCTCCGGGAATCGCCATTCGAACCGTGAAAGAGACTCGGCGCTGGCCCGGGCGGCGGCGAGGTCGCCGAACGACATGTTCCCGGCGATGAGCAGCATGTGTCCGAGGGCCGCCGTGGAGTCGAGCGTCACGGCGCGCTGGGCGGAGGACCGGGCCTCCGAGAAGTCGTTGCGTCGCCACCCCCGGTCGGCCTCCGCCAGGGCCTCGAACGCCTCGGGCGAATCGGTGAGCCGCTCGCGGACCGGAAGATCGACGCCCTCGTCGATCTGCCATTCCGGGACTCCGGCGTCGCGACGCACGTCGACGGAGATCCGGTCGACGATCTCGAGAGGGTCCACGCCCCGGTACTCGTGCTCCGCCACGAGCCGTGCCGTGCCCGTATCGTAGAGCCGCGAGGTGATCACGAGGGAATCGCCTTCGGCGCGGAAGTCCCCGGCCAGGAAGTAGTCCACGCCGAGGGTCTTCGCCGCCTGGTGCTTGAGCGGCAGCGGAACGCCGGCGCCGTCCGGGATGCCGGCCTCGCCCACCAGGTCCCGGACGGCCCAATGGAAGTCGTCCTGGTATCGCACGAACGGGTCCTGCATCAGGTCCATCATCAGCGCCAGGCGGATCCCGTCGCTGAGCCACGCGCGCTCCGAGTCGGCCGCGCCCTCGAACCGGAAGCCGAGCAGCGACCGGCGGAAGGCGGCCTTCGGCACGGCGCGCTCCACCACGTTGCCGTCGTCATCTTCGACGAGCCGGACCGTGGTCGCGGCGCCCAGCTCCCGTCCCGCGAAGGCCAGGATCAGGATCCCGGCCCCGATCACGAGGTTGGCGACCACGAAGGCCCCGTCCGGCAGGCCCCAATCGCTCTCCCGTCCGGGCGCTCCATGGCGCCACGCCAGCCAGGCCACCGACGGGAGAAGGAGAAGGAGCGAGGTGACGACGAAGTTCACGAGGTGCGGAGAGAGCCCGTACTGGCCCACGGCCCAGTCCACGAACTGGACGAAGCCCCAGGCGCCGGCCACGTAGAGGGCGACGATCTGGGGAACGCGGCGATCCAGCAGCTGTCGGAACATGTCGTGCTCGAGCCCTCGCTTCGAGTTCTCCGTCGAATTCGGTGTCGTCAGGGAATGCTCGCCCGGTCCTCCGAATATAGACGGGCGGACGGCCGAGTCTATATGGGGTCGATCGGGGAGGTCGAGATCCGGGAAGATATCTTCCTGAAGGTGAGGCCCTCGTTTTCACCCCCATATCCGGGGCCCGCTAAGCCGGCTTCCAGAGCGGTCCGAGTGGGGAAGAGGGGGGAGAAAGTCCGGCGAGCACCGCGGTCGTTCGGGTGATCCGTGCCGCCGAACCCGTGGCTTTCGTTCTTTCGCGAAATCACATGATATGAACACTGTGAAATATATATTCTGCAGAAACTTATTGGACACGCAGCTGCGACACCAAGAAGTCCATTCCTTGCGGTATTCGAATGCACGTGTCTCACCCATTGCCGCGAATCCGGGTTTCGTGTACGGATAATGAATCCGCCCGGATTTCAACCGGGCTCCCATGGACCCGAGCACGGCGGACTTCCTTGCGAACCACGAAGAGGCGGCGATCGGGCTCGGACCGGACCACGAGCGTGGCCCGGATCCGGGTGGCGGAGATCACCGTCGACGTGGTGCGGCGGCGGAACGTGCGGAACATCAACCTCACGGTGCACCCGCCCGATGGCCGGGTGCGCGTGTCGGCGCCCTGGCGGACCAGCCTCACCGCCATCCGGGACTTCGCCCTCTCGAAGCTGGATTGGATCCGCCGCCACCGCAGGAAGATCCGGTCGATGGAGCGCGAGGCGCCCTTCCGGTACACGGACGGGGAGGTGCACCGGGTCTGGGGCCGGAACCACGTGCTCCGCGTGGAAGAGCGCGACGCGGCGCCCGAGGTGGAGCTCACGCCGCGACGCCTCCGACTCACCGTGAGGCCGGGAACGGATCGGGCTCGCCGGCGGGCGATCGTCGAAGCCTGGTACCGTGATCAGCTCCGCGCCGCCCTCCCCGGGCTGCTGCGTCGCTGGGAGAACCGCCTCGGGGTGAAGACGCAGCACGTCTACATCCGCCGCATGAAGACCCGGTGGGGTACCTGCAACCCGAGAGCGCGAACCATCCGGCTAAACACCGAGCTGGCGACGCGCCGTCCCGCCCTTCTCGAGTACCTGGTGGTGCATGAGCTCGTGCACTTCCTCGAGCCGACCCACAACGCGCGCTTCCACGCCCTGATGGACCGCTCCCTGCCGGATTGGAGAGAGCGGCGCGACGAGCTGAACGGAAGAGCGGAGGGCTGAGCGCGGGAGACCGTCTCCTTGCTCCCGGGCCGCCCGCCTCGCGATCTTCGACCGATGGCCGAGGCACACCGATACCAGCGATTCTTCGCCGAGCTCAAACGGCGCCACGTGTTCCGCGTCGCCGCGGTCTACGGGGGCGTCGGGTTCGTCGTGGTGGAGGCGGCCGACGTCTTCGTCCCCGCCCTGCACCTGCCACCGTGGATCCTCAGCGCGATCGCCTTCCTCGTCATCCTGGGCTTCCCGGTGGCCTGCGTGCTGGCGTGGGCCTTCGAGACGGGGCCGGACGGACTGAGGCGGACCGAGTCGGCGGGGGAGGAGGAGATCGACGCCATCGTCGCTCAGCCGGCGGGCCGCCGATGGCCGATCGGTCTCGCCGCCCTGGTCGGTGTGGTGTTGATCGGGCTCAGCGCATGGTGGTTCGCGACGGGACGGATTCGGGGCACCGGGAGTTACGACTCGATCGCGGTGCTTCCGTTCGCCAACACGAGCGACAACGAGGACCTCGACTACTTCAGCGACGGCCTGTCCGAGGAGCTGCTGAACGCCCTGTCCGGGGTGGAGGACCTGCGTGTCGCGGCCCGCACCTCTTCCTTCGCCTTCAAGGGTTCGAACACCGACATCCGGACGATCGCCGAATCGCTGGGTGTGGCGACCGTGCTGGAAGGAAGCGTCCGCCGCGCCGGGGACCGTGTGCGGATCACGGTGCAGCTCATCGACGCCGGTCACGG
>NZ_JBZQEK010000164.1:0-3837 GCF_058719085.1 Candidatus Benthicola sp. | reverse complement strand
GAGGGGGAGTCTGAAACGCATGGCGGCTGCTCCTTGCTAGAGACGCAATACACCGTCTGTCGGCGGGGGCCGCTGACGGAATATCTACACGACCCAGGAGCAAGGAGGGATTGATCCCGGTATCGCCGGTGCGCTTCTCATACTGGATGCAGCCTGTGGGGCAATGCCGGTTAAACGGCAACAAATGTTCCGAAAGCGTTGCCGATAGGGGGGTTGGCGGCCGACGGAGCAAAAACCTGCACGCTCCATTCAGTTAGGCGGCGGGACAGCCGTTCGAGCCGCAGAGCCGGGTCCCCCGTTTGCGGGACACTACTGCCCGCAGCTGGGAAGAAATGACCCGCGTTGTGGAGAGGCTCACCACCTCACGGGGTAGCCACACGCGGGTCCTGCCTGAGAGGTTCGATGTACCAGTAGTCCTCGTCCTCGATGGACACATCGGGGTTGGCAGCGACGTGAACGTTCCACTGTTCGACCGCTTCGTCCATGTCGCCCAGGAAGCTGCGGACCACGGCTTCCCAGTACGCGATGTTCCGGGTCGGGTCCGCGCTCGGTCCGAGTCGGGCGCGCTCGGCCACCGCCCGGGCGCTGTCCGGCTTGTCCGCCTGCACGAGAGCCAGGGCCGCGAACATCTGTCCCTGGTGGAGGTTGAACTCCCGCTCGGCGGGCGGGCTCAGCTCGACCCAATCGTCCAGCGCTGCCCACATCGCATCGATGTCGGGACTCGAGCCGGGCATCGCGGCCGCCATCACGGCGCACTTGCGGAACCGAGGTCGCTCGGGGAACCGCCTGCGCCCTTCCTCGCACCACCGCCTTGCCTCAACCTCATCGCCCAGGTCGAACGAAGCTCCGAACAGCCGCCACAGGGTAAGGTGGGCGTTGCGCAGATACGGGTCCGCCTCGTACGAGCGGAGAGCCGCCACCTTGGCCTCCGGTACCCGATCCTGGTTCAGGAGAAGGTGGCTGAGCGAAGTCCATGCAGACGCCTGCTGCGGGTTTGCGGCCACGGAGGCGCGAAGGTCGGCCTCGGCCTGCCCGAGCAGGCGTTCCGATTCTTCCGGGCCACCCGCCAGGTTGAGCAGATACTTCCAGTACTGGAGCGTGCCCCGGAGCTCGAGCGCATCCGGGTCCTCGGGGGCGAGGCGAACGGCCACCTCCGCGTGCTCCGTCCCGCGGTCGATCCACTCTTCGGCCGCGGCGCGATCGTCGAAGCCTGTGAACCGGGACGCCTGGTAGTCGATCCACCCGCGCCGCACGGTGGGCTCCACCCATTCAGGTGCCACATCCTCCGCCCGCGCGAGGACCGAGTCCGCCGCCGCCAGATAGCCGAGCGCGCCGTCCAGGTCACCCATCTGGATGGCCGTGGTCGCCCGTTCCTCGATCGGGGCGGCGCGCTGCACCAGCTCCCACGCCTCGACGCTCTCGGTCCCCGAGCGAAGCTCGATTTCCTCGATCTCCTCGCCGAGGGTACGGAGCAGGAAACCTCCGACCTCCTGCGCCAGGTCATCCTGGAGCCGGAAAAGGTCGGAGTACGAGCCCTCGACCCTCGTCGTTCCGAACTGGTCGCCCGTCGCCGCGTTCACGAACGAAACGGCCACGCGCACATCATCGTCCGCCTTGGAAACGGTGCCGCTCACGATCGTGGCCACTTCTAGCGCGCGGCCGATGCTGTCGGGAGCCACCGGGGCGTCCCGGTACGGGGCAACACCATTGCGGGACACGACCTTGAGGGCGCTCACCGTGCTCAGCTCATCGATCAGGGCCTCCGAAAGGCCCGCCGCGATGAACGGTACTTCTTCCTGCGGCGTCCGCGGCTCGAAATAGAGGACCGCGATGCGACGGGGATCCTCGACCTCGCTGAGCTGTTCCAGCGCAGAGGTACGGAGCGCGCGAGCGTCCTGGCGCGTCGTGTCGCGCATCACGAAGTCGCGGATCGCCAGGCCGCCGCCGAGGACGAGGATGATCACGGCGGCGGTCGCGACTTCCTTCGAAACCCCCTTCCGCCGCTTCCGGCGCTTGCCCGGCATCTTCCCGGCGGATTCCGGGTCGAGCAGCACCCGGTAGACCTGGACCGGCTCCTGGATGTTCTTGACCCGGTGAGGTCCCAGGTCTTCGAAGCCCAGCTGGACCTTGTTTCGGACCTGGTTGAAGGCGCTTCCCGATATGAACACGCCTCCCGGATCGGTGAGGGACTCGATGCGGGCGGCCACGTTGACACCGTCACCGTAGATGTCCCCATCTTCCGCGACGATGTCTCCGACGTTGATCCCGATCCTGAACGCGATCCGCCGGTCCTTCGGCGAGCCTTCCTCCCTTTCGGGCATCGCGCGCTGGATCTCGGCCGCGCACTCCACCGCATCGACGGCACTCGGGAATTCCGCCAGCAGTCCGTCCCCCGTGCCCTTCACGATCCGGCCCCTGTGGCGGAGGATGGCAGGATCGATCAGCTCCGACCGGTGGGCCTTCTGGCGGGCGAGGGTCCCGGCCTCGTCCTCTTCCATGAGGCGCGAAAAGCCCACCATGTCGAGGGCGAATATGGCGGCAAGCCTTCGTTCCATCCCTGTCTCCAGGTCGGTTCCGGCTTACGGTGAGACCTGCTGAAGCTCTGGTGATACGCCCAGACGGATTCTATGCGGTCGGTCCCTCTAGCGCGACTGCACGTGGTCCCGCAGTCCCCGGAGACCCGCTCGCATCTCCCTCCGGATCAGATGACGGACGAGAACCCAGTCGAGGAGGCGCCCGACCCAGCCTAGGCGCATACCGTACGTGACCGAGCTCGTGACCGTGACGTGCGGGTTGCCTGTCTCGAGTGACCACGTCTCTATGACTCGACCGATCGGATACGGGACGACTCTCACGTCGAACGTGTACCCGACGTGGTCCTTCCAATCGACGACCGATTCCTCGAGCCGAAAGCCCCAGAAGTGTCTCAGGACCCGGTACGAGCCGACGCCGCGCTCCAGCTCGCCCACGAGCGAGGAGTCTCGCAGGTAGGGCGCCCAGTGCGCGACCCCACCGAAGTCGTTGAGGACTCCCCAGACCGAGTCCTCGGAAGCGCTTATGTCGATCCGCTCCGTCAGGCTCCGCATCACCAAACCCGGGTCGAGTGCGCGTTGCGAAAGTGTTAGACATTCGCCTCAGGACGGCGTACACTTACTGCACAACCCGTTCCAACGGGGAGGTGTGGAGATGAGGCTCTCCTCGCAGAAGTCCGTCGCGGACTCGTTCTCTGCCCTCGTCACTGGTGACGAAGCGGACCTGTCCCTGACGGATGGCTCGCGGATCGCGGTGGTCGGTGGTGGCCCCGCCGGGTCGTTCTTCGCCTACTTCCTGCTCAAGACCGCCGAGACGATCGATCTCGACCTATCCGTCGACATCTACGAGCCCCGCTCCTTCGCTCACTGCGGGCCCGCCGGCTGCAACCACTGTGGCGGCATCGTCTCCGAATCGCTGGTCCAGGTGCTCGCGGCCGAGGGAATCAACCTTCCCCCGGAGGTCGTCCAGCGCGGGATCGAATCGTACGTGGTTCACATGGACGTGGGCAGCGTGGCCATTCGAAGCCCGGCCGGGGAACAGCGGATCGCCGCGCTGTACCGGGGGAACGGCCCCCGGGAGGGCGGCGACAGCCCATGGGACAGCTTCGACGGCTTTCTCCAGGGGATGGCGGTGGAGAAGGGGGCGCGCGTCGTGCGGCGGCTGATCAGCGATGTGGAGTGGCGCGACGAGCGACCGGTCCTGATCGGTTCGGATCTGAAGGAGGAGTCTTACGACCTCGTGGCCGTGGCCACCGGAGTGAACAGCAACTTCCTGAAGCTGCTGGAGGACCTTCCGGCCGGGGTG
>NZ_JBZQEK010000163.1:0-12890 GCF_058719085.1 Candidatus Benthicola sp. | reverse complement strand
GGGAGCGTCGAGATCGCCTCCTCGGCCCAGGTGGACGGAGAGAGCGTCCTCGACGTCCGCCCCCTGATCGAGGCGGAGGGCGCCACGGATGCCTCCGTCCGCCGCGCCCTCACGGAGCACCGGTCGAACAGGCTGTTCAACGGCTTCCTGTGGAACGAGGATCAGAGCGCCTTCGCCGTGCACGGGACGCTGCCGCCGGACGTGATGGCGGACGACGCGGCCCGGAGGGAGGTCGAGGAGCGCCTGGAGGCAGCCATCGACGAGCTGCGCGGCGAGGGGCGAACGCTCGTCCTGAACGGGATCCCGATCATCCGGTCCCGGGTGCCGAAGCTCCTGGATGAGGACCAGAAGCTGCTCGTCAGCGCGGGGCTCGCCGTGTTCCTCGCGGTGCTGTTCGTCTTCTTCCGCCGCTTCGGCCAGGTCGCTCTGTCCCTGGCGTCCGTCGTGCCCGCCTACCTGGTCACGGTCTCCCTGATCGGGCTGGCCGGCAAGCCGGTGACCGTCATGACGGGCTTCATCCCGATCATCGTGCTCGTGGTGGGAGGAAGCGACATCATCCACCTCCTCTCGACCTACCGGCGACGCCGGGCCGTTTCGGCCAACGCCGACGCGATCGTGCGCTCGTTCGCGGATCTCGCCGGGCCTTGTTTCTACACCTCGATCACCACCGGACTCGGCTTCGCCAGCCTCGCCGGCACCCGCATCCACCTGCTGGTGGACTTCGGCGTGTTCACGGCCACGGCGATCCTGCTGACCTACCTGTTCAGCATGACCCTGCTCCCGGTGCTGCTGTCGTTCTACCGCGGTCGGAGGGCGGACGACCGGGCCCTCGGGGCGGCGTGGATCTACCGGACGGTCGAGGCAGCCGCCGGTCTCGCGGAGCGAAAGCCGCGACGTATTCTCGGCCTGTTCGCGGGCGCCGCGCTCATCGCGCTCGCGCTGGGCTCGGCCGTGCGGATCGATTCCCACCTGGTGGACGACCTCAACGAGCGGAGCCAGCTCCTCCGCGATCTCCAGTGGATCGAGCGCGTCGGGTTCAGCGTCTTTCAGGTCAACGTTCACCTGACGCAGGCGGGGGACCGCCCCCTGCACGAACCCGAGGCGCTGGCCTGGATGGAGGCGTTCCAGCGATACGTCGAGACGGACCCGGTGGTCGTCAGCTCCATGGGACTGCCCGACATGCTGCGGCCGCTCCGGCAGGCGACCGCGGGCGCAGAAGAGGAGCCCGGGGAACTTCCCGCCAGTCTCGAGGAATCGAGCCAGCTCCTTCTACTGGCGGAGATGCAGGAGGGCGGGCTGGTGAGCGAGCTGTACCGCCAGGCCGAGGGTGAGGCCCAGATCGTCATCAGCGTGCGGGACGCCGGGAGTCACCTCATGCTGCCGTTCCTCGCCCGCGTGGACGACTACCTGGCTCGGCGACCTCCGCCCGGAGCCACGGCGGTGCCCACGGGCACGACGCGCCTGATCCAGAACTACACCAGCCAGGTGCTGAGCAGCTTCCTGCCGAGCCTCGCTCTCGCGATCACCCTGATCTTCGGCGTGATGGCGTGGATGTTCCGATCGGCTCGCCAGGGCGCGCTGGCCCTCGTCCCCAACTTCTTCCCCCTGCTCGTCCTGCTCGCCGTGATGGCCGTGGCCGGTTTCACGCTGAAGCCGGCGACGATCCTCGTCTTCTCGATCGCCTTCGGCCTCGCGGTGGACGACACGATCCACCTCCTCGCCCGGTTCCGGGACCTCGTTCGCTCGGGGAAGCCGGCGGAGGAGGCCCTGCCGCGAGCGGTGCGGGACGCAGGCCCGGCGATCCTGATGACGAGCGTGATCGTCAGCGCGGGGTTCGCCCTCCTGATGCTGTCGAGGTTCGAGGTGCTGTACATGGTCGGCCTGATGACCCTGGTGAGCGCCGCGACGGCACTGATCGTGGATCTCTTCGTCTTCCCCACCCTCATCGGAACGGTCTGGCGGAGCGTCGCCGTGCGGCGTCCGCGAGACGCGCTCCGGGAGCTGGATTCCCATGAGAACGTCAGCTGGAATGCGTCCGGTCTCGCGTGATCGGCGATGCCGCGCCGGAAGCCGAGGCCTGCTGCTCGGCCTGCTGGCGATCGCAGCGGGGGCCGCCCGGGCAGGAGCCCAGGAAGCCCCGGCGCCATCCGCCGACGGGGCGGGCTCCGAGGAGCGCGGTCTCGCGATCGCGCGCGAGGTGAGCCGGAGGACCACCGGCTACGCCGACTACGAGGCCCACCTGGCCATGATCCTGGTGAGCCGGGACGGGAAGGAGCGGGTGCGCGAGCTGGAGATCCGCGTCCTCGCGCCGCCGAGCGACGGGGAGCGCACCCTGCTCGTGTTCCGCAGTCCGCGAGATCTCGAGGGCACGGCGCTCCTCACCCACGCGCACGAGGGCTCCGAGGACGACCAGTGGCTCTATCTGCCCGCGATGAAGAGGGTGAAGAGAGTGTCCGGGGCCTCGCGATCGAGCTCCTTCATGGGGAGCGAGTTCTCGTACGAAGACGTCAGCTCCGAGGACGTCGGGAACTTCACCTACCGGTACGAAGGCGAAGCGCGTGAGGACGGCCGGATTCTCGATGTCGTGGACCGGTTCCCGGTCGATCCCGGCTCGGGCTACTCGAGGCAGCGGGTGTACGTGGACCGCGAGACCCACCTGCCCCTGCGCATCGAGTACTTCGACTCGCGCGGAGAGCACCTGAAGACGCTGAGTTTCGCCGACTACGAGGCGCACGGCCCCTACTGGCGGGCCGGAACGCTGACCATGGAGAACCGCCGCACGGGAGCGGTGACCCGCCTCGAGTGGACGGACTTCCGGTTCGACCGGGAACCGCCGGACCGCCTGTTCACGCCCGACGCCCTGGCGCGCCGTCGAGGGTGAAGCCATGCCCGGGTCGCGCGCTCTCTCTTGCCGTCCGGCCGCCGTGGCCGCGCTGGCTCGGCTCGTCGGCTTTCTGGTCATCGCTCCCCACCTGGGTGCGCAGTGGTCGGGCAGCGCCGTCGTCGAGGGCGGCGCCTTCACACAGAGTGGGGTCCAACTCGCGGCCGCACCGCGGCAGGCGGAAGGTCTGCTCTCGATCGGCGCCGCATGGTCGAAGGAACTGGCCGACGGCCGTTACCTGCTGTCTGCGGCACCCCTGCTGAGGCTCGATCCGAGCGGTGAGCGATCACGGGCCGATTTCCTGGACCTCGGCGCTTCCGTGATCCGGAACCGCTGGGAGCTCACGGTTGGCATGCGGGAGGTGGCCTGGGGAGCCGTCGAGTCCAGGCGGTTGGTGGACGGCGTGAACCAGTGGGACCTGGTGGGCGGAGGCGAGGGCTTCATCCGCCTGGGGCAGTTGATGGCCGATCTGACGGTCTTCGGACCGTGGGGCTCGGCCGAGATCCTGCTGCTCCCCTGGTCCCGGGAAAGACGTTTCGACGGCAACTCGGGCCGCCTGTGGTCGCCGCTGCCGGTGGACGTCGAGGAGAGCCGCTACGGGTCCGGCGCGAGCGCCTGGCACTTCGGCTGGGCGGTGCGCTGGAGTCGGACGTTCGGGGCGATCGACCTCGGGCTCTCGCACCTTCAGGGCACCCTGCGCGAGCCGACCTTCGTGCACGCCGTGAACGAGGATGGCGTGGAAGTCCTCGCTCCCCTTTACACGCACGGCAGCCGGACCGGACTGGAGGCGCAGGCCGTGACCGGCCCGTGGATCTGGAAGCTCGAGACCCTCGCGGTAGAGGCAGAACCCGGGCGTTACTGGGCCGCCGTGGGCGGGCTGGAATACGGGATCGGCGGCTTCCTGGGACTGTTCCTCGAGTACGCGTGGGACAGCCGGGGCAGCGAGGCGACGACTTCCTTCGGGAGCGATGTATTCGCCGGGGCGCGGCTCTTCCTTCCGGACGGTCAAATCCGTCTCGGCGCCTTCGTGGATGCACGGAGCTTCAACACGGCCGTCACGGCGGATGCGGACTGGCGCATCGGTTCCGCGATGACGCTCGGAGGTCAGGTGAGCGTCTTCCTCGGGGATGAGTCCTCCGAGCCGACGTACGCCCGGCGTCAGTTTACCTGCTTCACCCTGCGCCTGAGCCGCTATTTCTAGCCCGGACTACCTGCCGGAGGGCGATCCGACTATCTTGGCCGCGCCGCGATCCGGATGCCTTGGCACGGATCGCGGCCACGGGGCCGTAGCTCAGCTGGGAGAGCGCCTGGTTTGCAACCAGGAGGTCGTCGGTTCGATCCCGATCGGCTCCACTCTGCAGGAGGTCGTCGGTACATTCGCACGCTTCGCGTGCTCAATGACTCGCTTCGCTCGACGGCGATCCCGATCGGCTCCCTTATCGCCGTCTCGGCCCCACCCGCGCGTGCTCCCGCGCGAAGTCGATGAGCGCCTGGAGCGCCGCCCGCCGATGGCGCCGCCGTGGATAGTAGAGGTAGAAGCCCGGGAACGGCTCGCAGTACTCCTCAAGCACCGTCACCAGCTCGCCCGCGTCGATCGGCTCCTGCACGTAGCTGGCGAACGTGATTGTGAGACCCGCCCCAGCCTGGGCGAGCCGATAGTTGAGAGCGGCATCGGTGGTGACGATCCGCGCGTCCACGTCCACGGAGAAGTCGGCGCCGTCCTCCGTGAATTCCCACTGGTACGGGGGCTCATCGGGCCCCGGACGCCAGTTGATGCAGACGTGGTCGGCCAGGTCTCGCGGATGCTGCGGCGGAGGACGATCCGCGAAATACCCGGGCGTGCCGACCACCAGCATCCGCTGCTCTTCCGATATGGGCATGGCGACCATATCGCGGGCGATCATCTCGCCGAGGCCGATCCCTGCGTCGTACCCTTCCGCCACGATCTCGCCGGTGTGCTCGACCACGTCCAGGTCGAGCCGGATCTCCGGATAGGCCTCGAGGAAACCGGCGATGAACGGCCCGTTGAGGAAGCTCTCGGCGGCTCGCGAGACGCGCAGGCGCAGGGTGCCCCGGGGCGTCGCTCCCTCTTCCTTCACGGCTTCCTCGGCCGCCCGGACGTCCCGCAGCGCGGGAGCGACCACCGCGTAGTAATGCTCGCCAGCGTCCGTGAGACGGACCGTTCGCGTCGTCCGCTCGACGAGCGCCACGCCCAGACGCTTCTCGAGCCGGGCGATCGCCTGGCTGACGGCGGAGCCGCTGACTCCCAGCTGCCGGCCGGCGGCCCGGAAACCGTTCTCCTCGGCGACGGTGATGAAGACCGTCAATTCGTCCAGGGTCGACATCGCTAATGTTTCCTTATCGTTTTGTTAAGTATCAGCCATATTCTCTTAACATTATTTTGGCCATATCCTGCAGGTGGTGAGGGGGCGCGGCAAGGGTGGAGGAGAACAGAACGCCGAGGGGACGAAAGGAAAGAAGATGAATATTCAGCGAATCGGATCGCATGCCTCGATGCCCGGGCCCGAGGACTGGTTCACCGGCTCGGTGAGGGTCGACCCGCTGTTCCAGTCGCCCAAGCCGGCGCGAGCTGCCGGCGCGAGGGTGACGTTCGAGCCGGGAGCCCGCACGGCGTGGCACACGCACCCGCTCGGTCAGACGCTGATCGTCACCTCCGGCTTCGGCCGGGTGCAGCGCGAAGGCGGCCCGATCGAGGAGATCCGGCCCGGTGACGTCGTCTGGTTCGAGCCGGGCGAGAAGCACTGGCACGGAGCGGCACCGGACAACGGCATGTCTCACATCGCCATCCAGGAAGCTCTCGACGGCGAGGTCGTGGCGTGGATGGAGCACGTCAGCGACCACGACTACGAAGGGAGATGACCGTGCCTCACGTGATCGTGAAGCTGTGGCCGGGCAAGTCGGAGGAGCAGAAGCAGCGGCTCGCGGAGAGGATCGCCGGGGACGTGATGGAAATCCTGGGCTCCCGGGAGCAATCGGTCTCGGTCGCGATGGAGGAGATCGATTCGACGGAGTGGGCGGAGAAGGTATATCGGCCCGACATCGTCGAGGCCTCCGGCCGGCTGTACAAACAACCGGGATACTCGATGTGACCGGTCTCGGGCGAACCTTCGCGGTCCGAGGCCAGTGAAGGGAAACCACGACTGAACAGAGAACCGGAGCGGAGCGGCTCCGCAGGAAAGGACGAGCACCGATGATACTGCAGGAGACATACACCCTGTCCAATGGAGTCGAGGTTCCCAAGCTCGGGCTCGGCACCTGGATGATCGACGACGAGAGCGCCGCACAGGCCGTGCGGGACGCGGTGGAGATCGGCTATCGCCACATCGACACCGCCCAGGCCTACCAGAACGAGCGCGGCGTCGCCGATGGGATCCGGACGAGCGGCGTGGCGAGGGACGAGATATTCGTGACCACCAAGCTGGACGCGGGGATCAAGTCCTACGAGGGGGCCGTCGCGGCAATCGACGGGTCACTGCGGACGATGGGACTCGACTACATCGACATGATGATCATCCACAGCCCACAGCCGTGGGCGGAGTTTCGTGGACAGGATCGCCATTTCGAGGGAAATCGCGAAGCGTGGAGAGCCCTCGAGGAAGCGTACACGGCGGGAAAGCTCGGCGCGATCGGGCTCTCGAACTTCGAGGAGCCGGACGTCGAGAACATCCTCAGGTCCTGCTCCGTCGAGCCGATGGTCAATCAGGTCCTCGCACACATCAGCAACACGCCGTTCGAGCTGATTCGGTATGCGCAGGACCGGGGGATCCTGGTGGAGGCGTATTCACCGATCGCGCATGGCGCGCTGCTGGGGAACCGGGAAGTCGCGGAAATCGCCCAGAAGTACGGCATGTCGGTGCCGCAGCTTTCGATTCGCTACACCCTCCAGCTCGACCTTCTCCCGCTGCCGAAGACCGCGAATCCGGCGCACATGAAGGACAACGCCGGCGTCGACTTCGCGATCTCGGATGAGGACATGGAGACCCTGAAGAACATCGAGAAGATCGAGGACTACGGAAGCGACCGCATGATGCCGGTCTTCGCGAAGGGCTGAAGATCTGCGGCTGTCACAGAACGGTCCGAGCGCCCGGTCAACGCCGGGCGCTCTGCTTGCCAGTCTGATTTGAGGGGGTAAATTGAGGGGAGTCAACCTCCTCGTACAGCCAGACCGGCACGGCTCTGGCTCCCCCCGCAGTCGGCCCCGTGACATTGGTGCCAGCACCTCCCTCCTGGCTGACGTTGTGCCACCGAACAGGAGGTGCCTAATGCGCAAGTTCGCGCTCCCATTCCTGCTACTTCCGTTTGCTGTGCTGCTGCACGCGTGCGATGACGCATCCACGAATCCAGCGGAGGCGGAGCAACAGAACGTGAACTTCAACTCGGTCTCCCTGGCTCCAATCGATGCGAACGAGAACTACTTCTTTTGCACCACCAATCCGGATGCTCAGGTTCAATGCATACTGCGTATTGGAAAGCCGCCCATTTGCAGATACGGGGCCGGGTGTGTGGATGACCTGGACGAGTACAGTTGCATAGAATTCGTGCACAAGGATCCGGTCTGCACAGGTCCCTGTCCCGCGGGCATGACCCTGGTGACGTACAACCCCGACCTGTCGAATGGCAGTCTTCCGTGGATAGAACCAAGCCGGAACTGTGCGAGCCAGGCGCCGCACCAACCCCAACGGTAAGGCACCTGGTGAAGCGCCTGGTTCACACCGGGGGTTTTGCAGCGCCACGAATCTGCCAGTCTGTCGAAAGCGTGTATATGGTTTGTGAGCATTTTCACGCCCCCCCCTCGTAGCACCGAACCTTCGCAGCCCGCCGGTCCCCCCCTGCCGGAGCCAAGTCCATCCGCACGACGGAGGCCCACCATGAAACGGACGCTATTTCTCCTGCTGCTCGCTCTTCCGTTCGTCCTGCTGAGCTGCGGTGAGGAGACACTCACCGAACCGGAATCGGCCCAAGTTGCCGCGGAGGTACCGCTCTTCGCACCCAGTCCGCCGCCGCCTATTGGCTTCCTTACGAATTGTGTACAGGGAACGGGAAGCAACTACTACTGTGGCGGCATCACGGGTCCATACTATTTCAATGTGAGCGTCTGCCCTACGGGTCGTGGTACGTTCGTCAGGTACTACTGCATGGACAGACAGTACGGGAACCCTTCGCCCTCCTCCGTTTGCGAAGCTAAGCAGGGACGATGGGTCAGGGTGAGCAAGACGGTTCTGAGCGAAGAGCCGCTCGTGTGCGGTGCGTTCACGTACTTCAATGTGTCCAACGTCACCGGGTTCAAGATGAAGTACACGGCGCAGGGCAGCGGTTATGGCAACGGCTGGTTCGGCCCGTGGGACTTTCACGCCGCAGCGGCACCGTAGGATCTCGCGCTTGGCTGAGTACCCTGCGTCCGGCGGTCTCGCCGCTGGCTCAAATGCCTGCGGCAGCCCGCCGGGCACTTTGCCCGGCTAGTGGTTGACGAGTGGCTCCGTTGGCGTAATGTGATGACAAGGCTTCCCTCTACTCATAGATCGGCCCCACCACAGAACTGCCGTACGCCGTCCCCTCAGACGCACGGTCGCGTTTCATCATCGCGACCTCTCCCGGCCCCGGGAGGCCGCATAGCGCACAAGGAGGTTCCTATGCGCTGGCGAATCCCACTCGTCGTTTCCTTCGCTCTGTTCGTGGCCGTGAGCTGCGACCAGCAACCCGTCGAACCGGCCGATGGCAATTCCGAACAGGCTCGGCTTGGAGTGTACAACGAGCCCGCGGCAACCTGGGACTACACGTATACCTGGGAAGACTATGACGCCTGCGGCATCGATGTCGTAACTGGTGACCTGAACTGTAAAGTCAACTACAAGTACTCGGAAGGGGACGACGGAATGATCCACTTCCACTGGAAGGAGAACTGTCACGGCTGGATGGAGGGAACGAGCGGTAACGTCTGGAGAGCAAACGAGACGTGGTCGAACGAGTCGAATTTCTACCCGCCCTCAGACATACATGACCAGACGAACTTCTGGGTGATGACGAACTGGATCAGCCACGGATCGCAGCCAAACCTCACCACGAAGTGGAAGGTGGTCTGGGTCATGGCTGCCGGCGAGGAGCGTGTCGACATAGGAGAATTCGGCAGCCCAATAATGGTGTGCCCCGAGAACTAGGGCGACTGCTTACAGGGCGCCCGGCGGCTCGCCGGGCGCTCGCATTGATGGCTGCTTGACTTCCGGACTGTATGTTCGTGACGCCCCCTCCGTGAACTCGGAGGCGAACCATGAAGACGACGTATCTGGTTGCTGGCCTGGCTCTCGTCTCGCTCTCCTGTGCATCGAGTGGAGGGCAGCAGGAAGCAGCACCTCCGACGGACTTCTGCAGCGTGGTCGGCGAGCCGGGGACCCAGAACTTCGATCGGAGCATGAGCCCGGAGATGGTCGAGCAGCAGACGCAGTTTCTGCTCTCGATTCCGGGCCTCTACGACGAGGACACGGCGCACCGAATGGAGAAGGCGGCGAAGTACTATCGCGTCTGGTACAACGGGTGCCAGTCGACCGAGTAGCTGCTCCGGCGAATCGTCCCGCTCAGAAGTCGATGTTGATCCCGATCGTAGGCAGAACGCCGATCGATTCGTTGTACTCGGGCTCGTTGGTACGCGGATCCCAGCGGACGGCGCTGATGTTGTTCCGGTTGTACACGTTCTGGACGTCCACGTACACCTCGAGCTGCCAGGTCCGGAAGCTGAAGCCCCGGTCCACCCGAAGGGCCAGCGCGCTGAAGGTCGGGAACCGATCCCCCTCGTTGTAGCGGGTCCAGTCTCGCTCGCCGGTCTCGGGCCCGGCGGTGATGAACGGGGTCGTCGGCAGGCCGGTCGCGATCCGGAACGTCCCGCTGACCTCCCACTTCGGGTTGATCCTCCAGCCCGTCGATATCGAGCCGATGAATCGCGTGTCGTAGGTGCCGGGTCGGTCCACTCCTTCGATCGACGTGTACTCCGCGCGACCGAGGCTGAGACTCAGCAGACCGTACAGAGGGATCTCGCTCAGCCGCTTCTGGAGAAACAGCTCCACTCCATAGGCGGTGCCGGTGCCGATGCTGAGCAGTGGCTCGAGGCCGAACGGGATGTCGTTGGTCGCATCCTCGAAGCCGGACGGCGCGAGCACGGCCTGCGGTCGGAACACGCGAGCGGGGTAGTCGTCATACGACTTGTAGTAGCCCTCCAGCTGCAGACGAAGATCGGGCCGAAGGAGCTGCTCCACGGCCAGCGTGACCTGGTCCGAGATGATCGGAGTGAGGGTCTCCGGATTGGCGGGATCACCGATCAGCCAGATGTAGGAGGGCGGCTGCACGTAGCGCCCGATACTTCCGCTCAGGGAGGTACGGGGTGCCACCTGCCAGGTCGCCCCGAGGCGGGGAGACAGCTGAAAGCCATCGGCGACGAAGTCGTAATAGTCGGCTCGGAGTCCGCCGGTCACCCGGAGGCGGTCGTTCGCCTGGAATGAAGCCTCGACGTACGCCGCGTTGCGGAACGCGCTGAACGAGGTGTCGACGGCCAGGGCCTGCGGATCGCCGTTCTGATCCGTCCGGACCTCCCCGGCCACTTCCACGTCGTAGGTGAGGTCGCTGGCGAACTTCAGGATGTTGCCGATCGTCCACGACAGCGTTCGTGACGGGTCCGTGGCCCACTCCACGCGCAGGCCGTTCTCGCCCTCGTCGGAGAAGTTCTGCAGGATCGTCTCGGGGGGATCGGTGAACAGCGTCTGCGTGGTCTCGAAACTGGTGAAGGTGCGGCCCACGGACACCTCCAGCCGACTGCCCGTGAAAAGTCGGTCCCAGGTCAGCCCCGCGAAGTACTGCTGGAGAGTCGGCGCCAGCGTGCGACTGTTGTCGTAGATGTCCTCTTCGTCGTCGTTGTTGAACGAGATGTCGTCCAGCGCGCCGACGAACAGGAACGAGAGACCGTCACGGCGGCCGAGCCGGTGACTCGTCTTCAGCTGAAAGTCCCAGTAGCGCGGAATGAAGCTGAAGCCCGCCGCGTTGAACACCAGGTCCAGGTAGCTGCGGCGGGCGCTGAACAGGTAGGTGCTGTTGGACCCGATGGGCCCTTCCAGGATGAGGCCCGCACCGGTGGCGGACACGTTCAGCGTCCCCGAAAGACCCCCGGTGCTTCCCTCTCGAAGCGTGATGTCGGTCACCGAGGCCGTGCGATCGCCGTAACGAACCCCCATTCCACCGCTCGCGAACTCCGTCTCCCGAACGAATTCGATGTTGATGAGAGAAAGCGGTCCGCCCGTGGAGCCCTGCGAACCGAAGTGATTGATGTTCGGGACTTCCACGCCATCCACGATGAACAGGCTCTCGTACGGAGCGCCGCCCCGCACCGCGAGATCGTTCCGACCCGGAGAGGTCACGGCCACCCCCGGAAGCAGCGAAACCGACCGGACGACGTCCTCGATCACTCCGGGTGTACGCCGCGTGTCCACCGCATCCAGAACCCGCGTGTTGGCCGGCGTCTCTCCCGCCAGTTCGTCGAAGAACGAGGGCCCGACCTCCAGGGCCTCGAGTTCGATCGGTTGCGTCGGGAGCTCGATCCGGAGGGTCAAAGGCTTCCCCGAGCCGACGATGACGTTCGAGAGAAGGACGGGACGATAGCCGAGAGCGCCGGCCCGCACCGTGTAGGCCCCCGGAGCGATGCCCCGGATCGCGAACTGCCCCCGTGCGTCGCTGATACCGGTGAGATTCGTGTCGAGGATCTCCACCAGCGCGCTGGGAACGGGCTCTCCGGTCACGCCCACCACGCGCCCGAGGATCGTGCCCTGCGGGACTTCCTGGGCGACCAGACCATCGACGGAGATTCCGGTGCTCAAGAGCGCACCGAGAAGCACGATTCGTCGGTTCATGCGCCGGAGGATAGCCATGTGAGATACGGCTCACCACACCCTTTACGACGCGAGCGGATTTGGCGATGGTGGCGGTGGTCAGTCTGTCTCTCCTGAAGGCCCTCTGCAGAGGCTGCAATGCGCCGGCTTCGTGTGTTCTCGTGGTGGAGGACGATGATCTTGTGGAGTGCGCTGGTGCCCTGGCTCGCGGGGTGCCACAAGTGGGCCTCCGTCGAACCGCCGGGCCCGATGCTACGCGAAGCGGCCGAATCCGGTTCGTCGGGCACCTACCGGGTATATCTGCCCAACGACAGAGTGATCGAGGGCCAACCAGTGGGCCTTTTAGGGGACAGTCTCGTGATCCGAACGGCAGGTGACTCCGTGACTTTGGCAGAGGCCGACGTCGAGCGCGCAGAGTTGCGGAGTGTGAAGGTGCTGGCGACAGTCCTGCTCACTGCCGGGATCATTGCCGCACCGTTCGTGTTCTTCGCCGTCGCGATAGGCATCGCCTGCTCGGGTCAGGGAGAGAAGTGCCTGAGCTGAAGCGGAGAACGGCCGCCACACGGGGTGAGTAGAGTGAGAACGCCTTCGGTTGGCCTGCTGGCGGCCGCGCTCATCTCTTGCCACTCGCGTCCGGCAAAGCCGGAAGCGGAACCGCCTGTCGCTTCTTCCTGGCCGGAGGCCGACCGTCTCTTCCAGCAGGACCCCGGGTGGCGTGGAGGCGACGGCGCGTTCTCGATCGACCTGGGCCGCGGCAGGGTCTTGTGGCTGTTCGGCGACAGCTGGGTCGATCCCGAGGCGAGTGGAAGTCGGGCCGCTGCCACGATGGTCAGCAACTCACTGGCCATCCAGGAGGGGTACGATCCGAGCGAGGCCACCACTTCCTTCTACTGGGGAACGGCCGCCGACGGCAGCCCTCGAGCGTTCTTCTCGGACACCGGCGGCGGGCGCTACTGGCCGGGGAACGGAGCGATCGTGGATGGCCGCCTGGTGATCTTTCTCATGCGGGTCATCGACGCAGAGGGCGGGCTGGGGTTCGAGGTGTCGGACTGGCGCGCGGTTTTGATACCGAACCCGGCGCAGGATCCGCACGACTGGGATACCGTGTGGCTGGAGACTCCGGC
>NZ_JBZQEK010000162.1:0-6828 GCF_058719085.1 Candidatus Benthicola sp. | reverse complement strand
GGTGAGCGGACCGCTCCGCTCGGTCCTCAGCGCGTCGGCGAGAAATAGGACCGAATTGAGGGGCGACCGGAGGTCGTGCGATACGTCCTGGACCATCCGGCGGTGGGCCTGTGACACCTTCCGGAGGCTCTCCGTGGCCGCCTCCAGCAGCGATCGGTCGATCGCTTCCCCGAGGGCGACCCGGGTCTCGTCGTCAAGCGGTTCGGCCGCCCCAGATTCGTGCAGGTAGCGGCGAAAGGCCTGCGCCACGGCCCATGCCTCTTCGAGCTGAAGCCCCGAGTGCCAGGCGGGGCGAGGGTCTTCTGCCGCCCCGGCGGGCATGACACGGACGGACCCTGGAGCCCCGAACAGCTGGAGAGCCAGCCCTTCCCCGGCTTCGCGGAACCGCTCCGGGAGGGCGCCGATCAGGTCGTCGAAGCGCCGGGTGCGGTCCGAATTCGGAGCCGCACCCGAACCGAGCCCGCCGGCGGGTTCGGAGGCGCGCCCTCCGGTTCGTGCCGGGGGGCCGTGTCGGGACGCGGCGTGATCGGACATGCTCAGGACGTGAAGGCTTCTCGGGCCAGGTTGTGCTTGTCCATCAGACGGTACAGCGTCGTACGGTCGATCCCCGCCTGGCGGGCGGACTCCGACATGTTTCCGCCGGTTCGGGCCACGAGGTTCGCCAGGTACTCCCGCTCGAACCGGTCGATCAGCATCTGCTTTGCGTCGTGGAACGGCATCCGGAGGTCGATGGCCGGACCCATACCCCCGTTCTGGCCGAGCTCCGGCGCCTGGTTGAGGATCGACAGGCGCTCGGCCGGAATCTCCTCGTCCGGGTCGGCGAGCACGACGAGATTCTCGATCACGTTCTGCAGCTCCCGGACGTTGCCGGGCCACGAGTAGTGAATGAGCGCCTCGAGCGTCTCGCTCGCCAGGCGGGGCGGCTCCTCGCCCGGCAGCTGGTGCCGGCGCCAGAAGTGATCCACGAAGTGACGGATGAGCACCGGGATGTCTTCCGGCCGCTCCCTGAGGGCCGGAAGGTGGATCGGCACCACTCGGAGGCGGTAGTAGAGGTCGTTCCGGAGGATGCCCTCCTTGAGCGCTTCCTCGGGCTCCCGGTTGGTGGCGGAGATGAAGCGGACATCCACCACCGCGTCGTCCTTTTCGCTTCCGACTCGCCGGAGCACTCCGTCCTGCAGCACCCGGAGCAGCTTCGCCTGGAGCGCGAGCGGCATCTCGGCAAGCTCGTCCAGGAAGAAGGAGCCCTGGTCCGCCACCTCGAGCAGACCCGCCTTGTCCCGAATCGCTCCGGTGAAGGCGCCGCGCTTGTGCCCGAACATCTCCGATTCCAGCAGCTCACCGGGAAGGGCGGCGCAGTTCACGGCCACGAAGGGCTTTCGAGACCGCCGGCTTTCCCGGTGGATGTACTGGGCGAACAGCTCCTTCCCGGTCCCGCTCTCTCCGGTGATGAATACGGAGGCGTCCGTGGGAGCCACCTTCAGGGCCTTGCTGACGGCTTCCCGCATCGACTCGGACACTCCGAGAATCCTCGTCCCGTGGTCGACCAGCAGACCCTCGCGCTGGGAGGGCTGCGACACCTTCTGAGAACGCATGAGCGTGAAGGCGGCACGGCCGATCAGCACCAGGAGCTGCGTCGCGGTGAACGGCTTCGGAAGGTAGTCCCACGCACCCGACTGGATCGCCCTCACGCCATCCTCGGTCGTGGCGTGGCCCGTCATCACCACGGCGAGGCCGTCGGGGTTTCGCTTCCGGACCTCGGCCAGGATGTCCAGGCCGTGTACCTGGGGCATGTTCTGGTCGATGAGGACGATGTCGTAGGTCTCGCTCTTCAGGCGGCGCAGGGCTTCCTCGCCCCGTCGCTCGACCTCGCAGCGATATCCCTCTCCGCCCAGCACGGTCTCGCAGCTCTCCAGGATGCTCGGCTCGTCATCCACGACGAGGATCCGAATGGCGGCCCGGTCCTCCGGCGCCACCAGGACGCGCTCCGCGTCCTCACCCACCATCGGCTCCTGGAGGTCGATGCTCTCGTCCATGAATCATTCTTCCAGTGATGTTTGGGCGTGGCTCGAACGTCTCGAGCCGATCCGCTTGTCGTGCCGGCGCGACGGCTGGCCGGCCCGTGAAGATCAAGATCCGGACCCCGGGGCCCGCCCGGAGGTTGATTCCGTGCCGATGATCCGAGGATGTGGCGAATTCGCGACACCTTCGGACTCCGAGGGGAGCGCGGTCCGGCCCGGTCTCGAGGCGCATTCGTCGCATTCCGCAACGGGAACGGCCAAATCACCGCACCGAAAACGATTCGTTCTGACGGGAAATGAGAGAGTGGGACGAATCAGACCGCCGGCTGGAGTCGGTCCGCCAGGGTCGCCGCGGCGATCCGGCGGGCAGCCCGCCCGTCCCAGCGCTCCGGCAGCGAAGGGGGCGCTCCCCGGGCGACCACGTCGATCACCACGTCGGGGAGGCGATCGATTCCTTCACGCTTCACGCGCACGCTCCGTCCGAGCGTGCCCTCGCGCCCGATCGCCAGGTCTCCGAGCCCCACGAACGGCACCCCGAGCACGGCCGCCGAATCCAGCACTTCGCAGACGTTCGAGATCACGGCTCCGGCGCCGTCGACCAGGGCGATCAGCTCCAGGTACCCGGGAGTCGGGACGGCGGTGACCGGACCGAGCAGCGGCTCGAGCCGCTGGCCGTGCACCGCGGCCGCCGCGAATGGATCGAGGGCGAGGATGACCGGACGGCCCGTCTCGAAGGCGACGCCGTCCAGGGCCGTGAGGAAGTCGTCGAGACCCGGAGAGCCGGGCAGCCCGTCGCTCGACCCCAGCAGCGCCACCAGGTACGAGCCGGGCTCCAGCCCCATCACGGAGGGCAGGTCGAGGGCGGCCGCCGGCTCCCGAAGCCGCTCCACTGCATCCGCCACCGTGCTCCCGACGAAGTGAATGCGGTCCGGCGCGATCCCCTCCGAGACCAGGTGCTCCCGGGTGCTCCGCTCGGCCACGAAGAGCGCATCCGCGAGTCGATCGGTGAGGAGGCGGTTGACCTCGGCCGGTGAGCTTCCGTTCAGCGAGCGCAGGCCCGCCTCGAGATGAGCCAGGGGAACGCCGTTCTTGCGGCCGACCAGGGCAGCCGCCAGCGAGGCGTCCACGTCGCCGACGGCGAAGATCCAGTCCGGCGTTTCCCTCTGCACGATGGCCTCGAGAGCGAGCACCGACCGTCCCGTCCGTGCAGCGGAACTGCCGCTGGACACGCCGAGCACGTGGTGTGGGGCCGGCAGCTCGAGCTCCTCGAGCAGTCGGTCGCGCGGAACCAGGTCGTCCCGGCGTCCGGCGTATACGAGGCGCTGGCTCTCGGCGCCTGCCGCCCGCAAAGCCCGGAAGACCGGCGAGACGCGGAGGAATCCGGAGTGCGAGCCGAGGACGTGAAGGACCTTCACTGCGGCCCCCTACTCCACCGTGACGCTCTTGGCGAGATTCCTCGGCTTGTCGACGTCGCAGCCGCGCATGACTCCGATGTGGTAGGCGAGGAGCTGCAGCGGGATGCTCGCGAGGATCGGCTGGAGGCTGTCCTCGGTGCCGGGGACGATCACCACCTCGTCCGCGAGCTCGGCCAGGCCGTTCGGCTCCGTAGTGACCGCGACCAGATATCCCCCGCGCGCCTTCACCTCACGCATGTTCGACAGCACCTTCGGGTACACGCTGTCGCGCGGAGCGACCACCACCACCGGCATGTTCTCGTCGATGAGGGCGATCGGACCGTGCTTCATCTCGGCGGCGGAGAAGCCCTCCGCGTGCACGTACGAGATTTCCTTGAGCTTGAGAGCACCCTCGAGGGACGTGGGGAAGCTGTATCCCCGACCCAGGTAGAGGAAGTTGTTGTGCCCGCGGTCGACGAGCCGGCGGGCCAGCGCCTCCACGTCGGGTGCCTGGTCGAGGACCTTCCGGACCCTCTCGGGGAGCGACTGGAGCTCCCGGAGGACGCGGGCGATGACCTCCTGTTCGAGTCCGCGCTGCCGCCCGAGGTACAGAGCGAACAGGCACATGGCGGCCACCTGGGAGGTGAAGGCCTTGGTCGAGGCGACGCCGATCTCGGGCCCGGCGTGCAGATAGATGCCCGCGTCGGTGGCCCGCGCGATCGAGCTTCCGACCACGTTGACGATCCCGAGGGTCGTGGCGCCCATTTCCTTCGCGAGGCCGAGGGCCGCCAGGGTGTCGGCCGTCTCGCCGGACTGCGACACGCCGACGACGACGGTCCCCGGTTCGAGGACCGGGTTCCGGTAGCGCCACTCCGAGGCGTACTCGACGTCCGCCTGCACGCGGGCGTATTCCTCGACCATGAACTTGCCGATCATGCTGGCATGCCACGACGTGCCGCAGGCGGTGAAGATGACCCGCCGGGCCTCGGACAGGGCCCCGGCCACCTCGGAGAGCCCTCCGAGCTTGACCGCCGGCGTCGAGCGCTGGATCCGGCCTCGGAGCGTGGCCTCGAGGCTCTTCGGCTGCTCGAAGATCTCCTTCAGCATGAAGTGAGCGTGGCCGCCGCGCTCGGCTGCCTCGAGGTCCCAGTCGAGCACCTCGACCGGCTTCACGATCCGCGACATGGCATCGAGCGACAGGATGTCGCACCCCGAAGCGTCGAGGATCGCCATCTCGCCGTCGTCCAGGTACACGACCCGCCGGGTGTACGGAAGCAGCGCCGCCGCGTCGGACGCCGCGAAGATGCGTCCTTCGCCCATACCGACGAGGAGGGGAGAGCCGTTCCTCGCGCACACGATGCGGCCCGGTTCGCGCGAGCTCATGACCGCGATCCCGTACGTCCCCTCGACCATGCTGAGCGCGCGGGCGACGCTGAGGTGAAGCGGCGGCAGCCAGTGCTCCTCGATCAGGTGCGCGAGGACTTCCGTGTCGGTCTCGGACGCGAAGACGTGGCCGCGCCGGATCAGCTCGGCTCTCAGCACGTCGGCGTTCTCGATGATCCCGTTGTGGCAGACGACGATCTCGCCGGAACAGTCACCGTGCGGATGCGCGTTGACGACCGTGGGCTCTCCGTGCGTGGCCCACCGCGTGTGCGCGATTCCCGACTCCCCGACCACCGGGTCCCGCTCGAGCAGGTCTCCGAGTGCCCGGAGCCTTCCGGCGGCCCGCCGGGTCTCGATCCCCACTCCGTTCTGCACGGCGAGCCCGGCGGAGTCGTACCCCCGGTACTCGAGTCGGGTGAGAGCCTCGAGGAGTATGGGGCTGGCCGGTTCGGCTCCTGCGAAGGCGACGATTCCGCACATGAAGAGGTCCTCTCGGTTCCGGATGCCCCCGGCGCGGATGCCGATCATCCCCCGGGGCGCGACGGACCCTCCGTCCGCCGCTCGGGGGGTACCCTTACAAGAGGCGCGCCAGCCCGACCCGGATCCCGGTCCGCCGTTCCTGCATTTCGTAAATCAATGCAAACATTGGGATTGGGTCGTATTCATCACCCGTGCCCGCCGGATCGGCGATGGACACGTGCACCCGGGTGTGGCGGAGGCACGACACTTCGGGACGCGTCGGATGAAGCTCGTGGATCCGGAAGCGGTCAGGGAGTGAGCGGCCAGAGGAGGGGAATCAGCGCCAGGCAGACGAGGGCGAGCAGGATCTGAAGCGGGACCCCGACCTTCGTGAAGTCGAGGAAGCGGTATCCACCCGGCCCGTACACGATGAGGTTCGTCTGGTAGATCGGGGTCGACATGGAGAGGGCGGCGCCGATGGTCACGCCGACCACGAACGGCCTCGGGTCGAGGCCGAGCTCCAGCGCGGCGGACACGGCGACCGGGAACATGATCGCCACCGCGGCCGCGTTCGCCACCAGCGCGTTCAGGATCAGCGCTCCCACGATCACCGCAGCGAGCACGCCAACCGGTCCGAACCGAACCCCCGCGCCGGCGACACCGTGCGCGAGCACCTCCGCCGCGCCGCTCGCATCGAGCGCCGCGGCGATCCCGAGGGCCGAGCCGATGGTGACGAGCACCGACCAGTCCACCGAGCGCTTCGCCTCCCCGAGGCTCAGGCATCCCGTCAGAACCATGGCGACCGCTGCCGCGATGGCGCTCACCACGATCGGGAGCACGTTCAGGGCCGCCAGGCTCACCATGGCGGTCAGGATCAACAGGGCGGATGCGGCCCGGTCGCGGCGCGGGGCCGCGCTGTCGCCCACCCGGCTCACCAGGTAGAAGTCGGGTGAGTCCCGGAACGTCCTCGAGAAGCCCTCCGCCGCCTCGATGAGCAGCGTGTCGCCGGGCCTCAGTACGATATCCCCGATCCGTCCCTCGATCCTCTCCCCGTGCCGGTGCACCGCGATCACGGCCGCGTTGTAGCGGCCCCGGAACGAGGCGTCCCGGATGTTGGAGCCCACGAGCGGCGAGCCGGGAGAGATCACCGCCTCGTGGAGCTCCCACCGGCCCGGATCCAGTCCGCCGCCGGAAGAGGTCGGAGCGAGACCATCGAACTTGCGCAGGTCCACGATGCTGTCCACCACCCCCGCGAACGTCAGCAGGTCGCCCGACAGGAGGCGCACGTCCGGACCGACGGGCGAGATGATCGTGCCTGCGCGCTCCACCCTCACCAGGAAGAGGCCCGGCAGGTGACGGAGCCCGGCCTCCACGATCGTGCGCCCGATCAGCGGAGAGGGATCGGACAGCCGCATCTCGACCAGGTACTGGCGCACCCCCTCCCCGACGGTCGGGATCGGGACCCGGTCGGACAGCAGTCGGGGCGCCACCTTCACCAGGTACACGATCCCCACGATGGCCATGGGAACGCCGAGGGCGGTGAGCTCGAAGAAGCCGTACCCGGGCATTCCCGC
>NZ_JBZQEK010000161.1:0-18329 GCF_058719085.1 Candidatus Benthicola sp. | reverse complement strand
TCGAACGCCTGCAAGACGAGCCTCCGCCGGAGGAGGAGCTGGCCGGGATCCAGAATTTCATGGCCGGGATCTTCGTGCTCCAGAACTCGAGCCGCTTCGGCATCGCGGGCCAGCTGGCGTTCATGCGCCTGCACGGCCTTCCCGACGACTGGCTCGAGACCTACGTGGACCGGATCTACGCGGTGACGCCCGAGGAGGTGCAGCGGATCATGCGCGAATACATCCGGCCGGAGGACATGCTCTTGGTGGTCACCGGAGATCGCTCGCAGGTCGAGGAGCAGCTCGTCGAGTTCGGCACCCCGGTCGTCGACTAGGGGCGGCCCGGGCCACACTCGTACCGGGCGGCCGGGGCCTGCGCCCCGGCCGTTCGTCATCGCGGAGCGGAGATGGGTCTCAGGGACGCGCAGTCGCTCGTCACCGGGTGGATGGAATCGGGCTGGATGCTGGGAATCGGGGTCATGGGAGTCATCCTGATCCTGCTCGGCCTGAAGCGTGAGGACGTGATCCGCCCGATCTTCATCGGGACCGGAATCGCCCTCGCGGCGCTCGGATTCGGGGCCCAGTTCGCCGGCTGGAACCCGCTCGGGCTGTAGCAGAGCAGCCCGGCAGCGAACGCCCCCGAAAAAGGGCCGGGCCGGCTCAGTCGCCCTCGGGGTTCACCACGATGTCGCCGAAGGGCATGTCCTCGGCCGCGAGCACGAAGGCCGCGGTCGGCATTCCCTCCACGGCGTCCCGCATCCGCTCGTAGTAGGCCAGGAAGCCATCGTCGGGCTCGCGCATTCCGAGGAGGATGAAGTCCGCGTCGCCCGAGGACTCCTTCATGATGTCGACGAACGGCCGGCCGTCGGATACCAGCACCTCCGCCGTGGCGCCGCTTCGCAGGCTGCGCACGATGGCCTGGAGATTCGGCCACGCGCCGGCGGCAGCCTCCGGGGTGGGAACGACCATCTTCACCCGCACGTCCGCCCCCCTCCAGTCGACGCTCGTCTGGAGCAGGTAGGCCAGCGTCAGCATGAGGCCGCCGTTCCGCTTCAGCCCTCCCCACCACACGTCGATCCGGTGGCGGTGCCCGAACCCGATCTCCGCGTTGTAGTGGAGGATCACCACGTTCCGGCGCCCCTCGTGAAAGCGCTCGATCATCCTGCAGTAGGCGTCCCGGTGCTCCGGGACCTCGCTGTCCCCGACGAGGAAGGTGTTCGGCGACAGCTCGCCGAGCCCGTACGCTTCGACCAGGCGCTCGGCCCCCTCGAACGGGTCCGGGGCCCGGATCAGGCGGATCAGCGCCTCGATGCCGCGCCGCGCCAGGTAGTCGTGAAT
Source organism: Candidatus Benthicola sp. (assembly GCF_058719085.1). NCBI lineage: Bacteria > Pseudomonadati > Gemmatimonadota > Gemmatimonadia > Candidatus Palauibacterales > Candidatus Palauibacteraceae > Candidatus Benthicola > Candidatus Benthicola sp. The sequence continues at coordinate 17,012 of NZ_JBZQEK010000161.1, read as the reverse complement.
CGTGACCTCCATGGTGCGCTGACGGTCGAGCGTCACGCTCGCGTCGGTGATCACGCTCGAAACGGTGATCAGGGCCCTCCGGTGAGACAGCCAGTTCGCGAACCGGATCAGGTACCAGCGCCGGGTCGGTGCGCCGGACAGGACCAGGAGGTGGGGTCTCCAGTTCTTGGGGTCCCGGGTGTCGCGGAGCCGAAGGAGGCCGGCGCGCGTCAGGGCCATCCAGATGCCTCGCCGGACATCACCCCACGCGCTCTGCAGCTCCCGGTGCTCCAGCCACACGTAGATCGCCAGCACCACGACGATCGCCACGACCGTGGCCACCGGGTTGACGAGAAACATCACCACCGTGCACCCCACCGCACCGAGACCCGACAGATACCATGGCACCCGGAAGCGGGGGCGGAAGGAAGGGCTGCCGAGCAAACGCTCCAGCCCGGCGGCGATGTTCAGAACGCCGTAGGTGGTGAGGAAGAACATGGTGAGGACCGGGGCGATCACGTTCAGGTTCCCGAGCGCCACCGCGGCGAGGGCGATGACCAGGGTGACGGCGGTGCCCGCCCGCGGAGCATCCTCGGGTCCGCTGCCCCTCCCGAGCCAGCGCAGCGAGTTGGGAAGCACCCCGTCGCGCGCCAGGGCCTGCAGCACACGCGGGGCGCCGAGAATGCTGCCGACCGCGCTCGACAGGGTGGCGCCCCACACCCCGAGGATGATCGCGTCCCCCCACAGGGCCATCCGGCGCATGATCAGAGGCTCGCGGATCAGGTGCTCCGCGTCGGCCCGCAGCGACAGGAAGATCGGCAGGCTCATGTAGATCACGTAGCCCACGAGCACGGCCATCAGGGTCCCGCGCGGAATGGCCCTCCCGGGCTCCTTGAGGTCGCCCGACATGTTGACGCCGGCCATGATGCCGGTCACCGCGGGGAAGAACACGGCGAACACGACCCAGAAGTCGGCGCGGGACACGTCGCGTAGCGGGACCGACACCGTGTCCGGCGGCCCCACCGAGCCGCCGAAGTAGAAGGAGAGCAGCGACAGGCCGATGGCGGCCATGATGAAGTACTGGGCGCGTATGGCGGCCCGGGCCGACTTGAGGGCCAGCAGGGCCACGGCGACGGTGGTCAACAGGCCCACCAGTCGCTCGTCCACCACCGGAAAGACGTTCTTCACCGACTCCGCGAAGCCGATCGTGTACAGGGCGACGGAGAGCGCCTGCGCGAAGAACAGCGGAATCCCGACGGCGCCACCGGTCTCGATCCCGAGGGACCGGCTGATCATGTAGTAGGCCCCGCCCACGCGTACCCGCTGGTCCGTAGCGATCTCCGAGATCGAGAGTGCCGTGAGCAGGGTGATCGAGGTGGAGATGGTGACGATCAGGAGGGCCCCGACCAGGCCGACGTTGCCGACGACCCAGCCGAACCGGAGGTACATGATGACGCCGAGGATCGTGAGGATCGAAGGCGTGAACACGCCCCCGAACGTTCCGAGCCCGGCGCCGCGCGTGACGATGACCTCCTGGGTAGGAGGCGGTACTGCGCTCGCGGCGCTGTCCTTCGGACGGGTGCTGCCGCGCAAATCGCGCGAGAAGCGAGAGGTCATGGCCTCGAAAGGCTAACCGGCTGTCACCGGCTTGTCGAGAAGTCCGCTCTCCGCTCGGGACGGCCGCGCGGTGGTCACCGCGGGGGGCGGCCGCTTATGTTCTGCGGGTGACCGGAGACGCCCTCGGAAGCCCGTCGACGAGAGGCCGGGTGGGCCTGGTCCTCGGCGGCGCCCTGTTCTTCCTCATGATCGTCCTGCCCGCACCGGCAGGTCTCGACACCGCGGCCTGGAGGGTCGCGGCGGTGGGCCTCCTCATGGCCACCTGGTGGGTCACCGAAGCCATCCCGATCCCGGCGACCGCCCTGCTTCCGCTCGCCCTCTTCCCGCTGCTCGGCGTGGCCGAGATCGGCGATGCGGCCGCCCCGTTCGCCAACCCGATCATTTATCTGTTCCTCGGTGGCTTCCTGATCGCCCGGTCCATGGAAGCCACGCCCCTGCCGCGCCGGATCGCCCTGTTCAGCATCCGGCTCATCGGAGCCCGGCCGCGGGCGATCGTCGCCGGCGTGATGGCGAGCTGTGCGTTCCTCAGCATGTGGGTCAGCAACACGGCGACCGCGCTCATGATGCTGCCGATCGGGGTATCCCTCGTGGCCCTGATGCCGGACGGAGAGGAAGGGGACGCCGGATACGATGAAGCGGATCGCGCCCGGTTCGGCAGGGCGCTCATGCTGGGCATCGCGTACGCCTGCAGCATCGGGGGCATGGGCACGTTGATCGGCACGCCGCCGAACGCGTTCCTCGCCGGCTTCATGTCGGAGAGCTACGGGGTGACCATCGGCTTCGCGGAGTGGATGCGTATCGGCGTGCCCGTGGTGCTGGTGGGCCTTCCGCTTTGTTACCTGCTGCTCACGCGGGTCGCCTTCCCGGTTCATGCCCGAGAGCTTCCGGGCGGACGCGAGCTATTGGAAGGCGAAGCGAGGGCCCTGGGACCGGTCACGCCCGCGGAGCGAAGCATCGCGATCGTCTTCGGCCTCACGGCGATCGCCTGGATGTCGCGCCCGATCCTGGTTCGCCAGGTGCCCGCCCTCTCGGGGCTGACCGACGCCGGGATCGCCATGTCGGCCGCACTCGTGCTCTTCCTCCTCCCCTCCGGCGGGGGAAGCGGTCGCCGCCTGCTGGACTGGCGGAAGGCGCGGGACACGCCGTGGGGCGTCCTGATCCTCTTCGGGGGCGGTCTCAGCCTCGCCGCGTCCGTCGAGGCCACGGGCCTCAGCCGGTGGCTCGGCGGAATGCTGAGCGGACTGACGGCCTGGCCTGCCCCGCTGCTGATCCTCGCCATCGTGGTGGCCGTGATCCTGCTCACCGAGCTCACCAGCAACACGGCCACGGCCGCCACCTTCCTCCCCATCCTCGGCGGGATCGCGATCGTGCTCGGGCGCGACCCTCTCCTTCTCGCCGTGCCTGCCGCGCTCGCCGCCAGCGGCGCCTTCATGCTCCCCGTCGCCACGCCGCCGAACGCGATCGTGTACGGGAGCCGGTACGTGCGGATCACGGACATGGTGAAGGCCGGCGTGTGGCTCAACGTCCTGTTCGCCTTCCTGGTGGCCTTCCTGAGCTACTGGCTGGTGCCGGCGGTGTTCGGAGTCTGACCGGCCCGAAACGCGCCCGGTTACCGCCCACCGATCGTCGTCCCGCCGCCGCGACGGGGGTCCGCGGCGAGCTCGAACGAGCCATCCGGGTTTCGTCGCGTGGCGCCCACGCCCCCGAAGTACATGGAGAGCCCGTCGAAGTCGCGGATCGGCAGACTCACCTGCTCGACCGCCAGTCCCGGCTCGCAGGCCGCCCGCTTCGCGTCGTCCTGCACCTCCACGTGGAGGCGCGGGTGATCCACGGCCTCGACGAGGCCCATCCCCAGGTGCAGGTGATTCACCAGGACCTGGAGGATCGCGGTGGTGATCCGGTCGGCGCCCGGCGAGCCGATCGCCAGCATGGTGCCGTCTTCGTGACGCGCCACCGTGGGCGCCATGTTCGAGGGCAGACGGGTCCCGGGAGTCCAGCAGTGGTAGCCTCTTCGATTGAGCTCGTGCTCGCCGAGGCAGTTGTTCATCCATACTCCGGTGCCGGGCGGCATGACGCCCGACCCGTATCCCGCGGAGAGCGTCACGCTGCAGGCCAGTCCGTCGGCATCCACGGCGGATGTGTGCACGGTGGAGGGCGAGGTGACCCATCGCTTCAGATCTCCGACCTGCGCCTCCTCGAGCAATCGCTGTAGATCCGACTCGACGCTCTCGCTGAGATCCAGGTGAGCGGTGCGGTAGTCGAGGACCCCCTCCTGAACACGGGCAAGCCACGCCACTTCTCGCGGGCCCCACCGGTCCACGGGCTCGTTCTGCATCAACAGGAGCATGGCCGTCAGGGTCGATCCGCCGATCGCCGGCGGCGGGTTCGTCGCCACCTGCCACGCATCCACGTCCGTCACCAGGGGCTTTCGAACGATGGGACGGTAGGTGGCCATGTCCTCGTGGGTCAGGATCCCTCCGTTGGCCTGGATGTCCGACACGATCCGGCGGGCCGTCTCGCCCACGTAGAACTCCTCGGCTCCCCGATCGGCGATGAGACGCAGAGTATGCGCCAGCTCCTCGATCCAGATCGTTTCGCCGGGACGACGCAGCGTGCCATCCGGGTGGTGCAGCGCCCGGTGGCTGGGCTCGTTCCAGCCGAAGACCGGACCTCCCGAGTGCTTCAGGTAGGAGTACGAAGCAAGCGAGAGCGCGAAGCCGTTCTTCACGTCCTGGTAGGCCGGTTCGACCACCTCCGCCCACGGAAGCCGCCCGTAGCGCTCGGAGGCGAGGGACAGGGCGGCCAGCGCGCCCGGAGTGCCGACGGACCCGTGGCCCACGGTGAGGGCCACGCCACCCCCGTAGGCGATCCAGATGTCACGCCGGCCGCCGCCGAATCGCTCGGGCGGCAATCCGCGGCCCGGCATCTCGATGTAGCCATCGATGGTGACCGGGTCTCCGTCCGGCGGCCAGATGGTCAGGAAGCCACCCGACCCGAGATCACAGATTCCCGGTTCCGTCGTCGTCGACACGAGCGCCGCCGCCACGGCGGCGTCCACGGCGTTGCCACCCGCATCGGCGACGATCGCCCCGGCGTCCGCGGCGAGCTTCGTGCTCGAGGCGACCGCGACTCCCCGCATGCTCCTCCTCGGTTCAGGTTCCAGGGGCGGATTCTAGGTCGGAAAAGGCGGGCGCGCACCCGATCCGTGAGCGATCGCGACCCCTGGAACAAAAAAAGCCCGCCGTCGCCGGCGGGCTTTTCTGGTCATGGGAAGACCGGGTTCAATTCTCCACACCGCTCCTGGCGGATCGCTTCGGGACGGTAGAAGTCGACGATCGAGGAGAGGCGGGAGCCGCACTGGGAGCGCGGGAAGGCGAAGGCGCCGCCCGCATCGTTCGTGCGGGAGAGGGCGCCATCCTCGGCGCCGGTCGGTTGAGCCCCTCCTGTGCGCGAATTCTCTCGTCACCGCTCGCGCGCGCGCGTGAAGTGGAAGCGGCGCTTCGCTGGCCACCGACGGTTCGCAGCGACGGCTCCCGATTCAGAGCGCGGGAGCGCCACACCCGTCGTCCATCCGGCGTTTCGATGCGCTCCCACGAGCGATCTCGCTCGATGATCGGGACGCCGTCACGTGTCATCGCTCCGCTCGACTCCGGACGGACGCGGAGAACGAGGGTCTGTGCGGAGAGGGCATCGGAGCCGTAGCCGTTCCCGATCCGCGGGACCGGCGCATCACCGAGCGTCATGGTCGTACGCCCCTCGGCCGCCGCCTCGTAGCTGGCCGACCAAGCGGCTTCGACCTCTTCCTGGCTGGCCCCCTTCGGCCGCCGTACCCCGTCGGAGATCATGTAGCTCCAGTTGCCGAGGAAGTCGTACGGTGTGAGGCCGTAGCGACCGGTGCAGCCTTCCATCTCCCGGTCCCACGCCTGCCAGCCCCTGGAGAGACTCTCCAGCTCGCCGCCGATCGCCGCCTGATTGAGGACGCCCTGCATCATCCACCGGTACGGATTGTAGAAGCAGGGTCCGTTCTCCGCCGAGAAGGCCTTTCCGTCCTGTTCCGTGGCCGAAGATGGCGCCGGCGGTAGGTCGAACTCCTGGGCTCGCAGGTCGCCCGCCGGCATCGCCATCGCGAATCCGGCGGCAGCCAGAACCAGGTATCGGCTCTTCATGGGATCCTCCCGGGGGGTGCGGGTCCTTCTTGCCTCCGTTTCCAAGATACCCGATCCCCGGACAATTGGAAGTCAAGCGAATCGGCGAAAGCCGCTAACAGTTTGGAAGACAGCAGGTTGACGGATGCCCTGAGGATGGTAGGATCCCGGCTTCAGGGCCTCGGGGCCGGACCCGGCACACCGGCAGAGAGATTCGGGGTCGCTCAATCCTCCTGCGTCGGCTCCTTCGCCCACGACGTGAAGGCACGCTCGCACGTCTCGCACTCGCGGCCGAGCTCGTAGCAGGGAACCCCATCGGCCTGCGCCTCCGCGCAGAGCGGACCTCCGAGACGCTCACCCGGATCCGACTTCGGGCCCCGGTGGGCACGGCTGTGATAGGGCTGGTCGCTGTACGGCGCCTCGCTGTACGGCCGGTCTTCACTCGGAACGGTCATGTCGGTCTCCGTCGGCTGGCCTCCGGGCCCCGAAGGCTCGAGCGTTGTGCTTCCCGCGGGCGCGTGCCCCGGAGGACTCTTCCACCCCCCGGCAGCCGGCCCCGTGACGCACGCTTCTTGCAAATGTCGTGCGTAGAGGCGCGTTCAGCGCGCCACCCGCGATTCGCCCGCAACCGGCGGCACGCGGGCCGAACTACGATCCGGAAGGAAACCGCGGCGTGCCGGGACCCGCAGGGGAGTGAGCGGTTCTGGCAAGGCCGGGACGTTTTGGCCCTTCGGTCGACAGACCGGTCATTCCGTCACCGGAAGTCCCCGCGGCCCCGCCCGGAGGAGCCCCAGGGCCGATGCGTGAACTTCGAATCCATGGACGCGGCGGACAGGGATCGGTCATCGCTTCCAAGCTTCTGGCCGTCGCGCTGTTTCGCGAGGGAGAGTGGGTCCAGTCCTTCCCCGCGTTCGGCGTGGAGCGGCGCGGAGCCCCGGTGACCGCCTTTCTCCGCTTCGATGACGATCCGATCCGCCTTCGATGCGAGATCACCGAGCCTGATGACCTCATCGTCCTCGATCCGACGCTGATCGATGCGATCGACGTGACGGCCGGTCTCAAGCCGGGCGGTACCATCCTGATCAATGCCGAACGGGCGCCCGAGGACTACCCGAAGCTCCTGGAGCGCTTCCGCGTGGCCACGATCGACGCCAGCGGCATCGCCATCCGGCACGGGCTCGGGACCCGGACCCAGCCGATCGTGAACACGGCGATCGTCGGTGCGTTCGCGGCGGAGTTCGGGCTCATCGGACTCGAATCGGTAAAGGCCGCGATCGAGGACGAGGTGCCGGTGAAACGCGAGGCCAACTACGCGGCGGCAGTGGAGGCCCACGGCGCCGTCCGGTCCGCGGCCCCCAGGGAGGTGTCCAGTGTCTGATCGTGACGTGACCCGGCCCCGGGACTCCGGACGGCACATACCGCCCGTCGCCATCAGCGAGACCTCGACGCTCGTGAACCCCACCGGCTCGTGGAAGTACATCCAGCCCCGCTACGAAGACCGCGTCGCCCCATGCAACGCGGGATGTCCGGTCGGCATCGACATCGAGGGATACATGTACCTCATCGGCCAGGGCCGGCTGCAGGAAGCCGCGAACCTGCTGGTGCGGGAAAACCCGATGCCGTCGGTGACGGGCCGGGTGTGCCACCACCCATGCGAGCATCACTGCAACCGTGCCTCACTGGACGACCCGGTGGCGATCCACGGCGTGGAGCGCAGGCTCGGCGACATGATCCTGGCGAGCCCGGCGCCGGCGCCGCCGGAGCGTACCCGCCAGGAAACGGTGGCGGTCGTGGGCTCCGGTCCCGCGGGCCTTTCCTGTGCCTACTTTCTGGCTCGTTTCGGTTATGGCGTCACGGTTTTCGAGGCCGCTCCCGAAGCGGGCGGAATGCTTCGCCTCGGGATCCCCGAGTACCGGCTGCCGCGGGCGATCCTGGACCGCCAGATCGAGAGGATCGCGCGGGGCGGGATCGAAATCCGAACCTCCAGCCGGATCGGAACCGAGGTGCCCTGGACCGATCTCGATGCGTTCGACGCCGTGTTCGTCGCCCCCGGTGCCCACACCGGAAAGGACCCCCGCATCGAGGGGGCCGAGTCGCTCGCGTCGGTTCGACCGGGGCTGGCCTTCCTGAAGCAGGTCAACGCGGGCGAGCGGCCCGACCTGGGCGACCGCGTCGTCGTGGTGGGAGGGGGAAACACCGCGATGGACTGTGCCCGCTCCGCCCTCCGGCTCGGCGCCGACGTCACGGTGCTCTACCGGCGCACGCCGCGTGAGATGCCGGCCATCCCGATGGAGGTCCGGGAAGCGAGGGAAGAGGGTGTCTCGTTCGAGTTCCTCGCGGCCCCGGTCGCCGTCGTCACCGAGGGCGAGGATCTCGCGGGGATCACCTGCCAGCGCATGGAGCTCGGCGAGCCGGACGAGAGCGGGCGGCGGCGCCCGGTTCCGATCGACGGCGACACCTTCTTCGTCCCCGCCGACACCGTCCTCACGGCGATCGGCGAGGACTGTGATCTGTCCTTCCTACCTGAGGACGTACGCACCCGGTGGGGACTGATCGAGGTCGACCCCGTCGGCGAGAGCACCTCGGCGCCGGTATTCGCCGGAGGCGACGCCGTCGACATGCCGCGGTCGGTCGCCGACGCGCTCGGGGCCGGAAAGAGGGCGGCCATCGGCATCGATCACTACCTGAGGCAGAAGGCGGGCGAGGAGACGGGCGACCTGCCGCTCGGGGCGCTCCGGTTCGGCGACGGAAACGTCAGCGCCGGACGCTACGGTACGGACGAGGACCCGATCCCGCGGGAGTCGCCGGTCAACGAGGTGGTGACCTGGGACCGCATGAACCCGCATCACTTCCACACCGTTCCGCGACACGAGGACCATTTCCACGACGGAATCGACCTCCGCTCCGCGTTCGGCGAAACGAACTTCGGGCTGAGCGAGAAGGAAGCGATCGAGGAAGCCGAGCGCTGCCTGAACTGCGGCGTGTGCAACCGCTGCGAGCTGTGCCTGATCTTCTGTCCGGACATGGCGATCTCGCGCCGCGACGACGGAGGCTTCGAGATCGACATGAGATACTGCAAGGGGTGCGGCCTTTGTGCGGCCGAGTGCCCCCGGGGCGCCATCTCGATGACCCGGGAGGGCATATGAAGAAGGTCATGATCGGGAATCACGCGGTCTCGTGGGGCGTGCTCCGCTCCCGCGTGGAAGTCATATCGGCGTATCCGATCACCCCCCAGACGCAGATCGTCGAGGCCCTCTCCGACATGGTGGCGGACGGCAGCCTGCCGGCGCAGTACATCAAGGTCGAATCGGAGCATTCGGCCATGGCGGCGTGCATCGGCGGCTCGATCGCCGGGACCCGGACGTTCACGGCCACGTCGGCCCAGGGCCTCGCCCTCATGCACGAGCTGCTGCACTGGGCCGGCGGAGCGCGTCTGCCCATCGTGATGGCAGACGTGAACCGGGCCATGGCTCCCGGTTGGACGATATGGACGGATCAGAACGACAGTCTGTCGCAGCGGGACACCGGCTGGATTCAGCTCTACTGCGAGACGAACCAGGAGGTCTTCGACACCACCATCCAGGCGTTCCGGCTGGCGGAAACCGTGAACCTGCCGGTGATGCTGGTGCTCGATGCGTTCTTCCTGTCCCACACCTCCGAGCCGGTCGATGTGACGGAGCAGGAGGACGTGGATCGGTTCCTCCCGAAGCGCGAGGCGGCCTTCAAGATGGACACGGCCGACCCGCACGCCTTCGGGGCCCTCGTGCGGCCCGACGCCTACACCGAGATGCGGTGGCAACAGCAGGAGGCCATGCGGGAGGCGAAGTCGGTGTTCGCCCGCGTCGAGGACGAATGGGAAGCGGTCACGGGCAGGCGGTACGGGCCCGTGGAGGCGTACCGAACCGAGGATGCGGACCTCCTGCTGGTGACCTCCGGCACCATCACCTCGACGGCACGCCACGTGGTGGATGAGTTGCGCGGTGCGGGAGAGAGGATCGGACTGATCAAGGTCAAGATGTTCCGCCCCTTCCCGACGGACGAGCTGCGCGCCCTCCTCGCTGGCGTGGACCGGGTCGCGGTGCTCGACCGGAACATCTCGCCCGGCCACGGCGGCATCTTCGCGGAGGAGATCCGGTCCGCCCTGTACGACGTGCCCCCGGACGACCGGCCGGTCCTGTTCGGGTACGTGCTCGGGCTCGGGGGACGTGACGTCACGCCGGCCGTGATCCGGGACATCGTCGAGAACACCCGCACCAAGGCCGCTCCGGAGCGGGAAGACCTGTGGGTGGGAGTGGAGCTATGAGCCAGACGATCATCAAGCAGCACATCCCGCGGGACGAGCTGCTGGCCTCCGGACACCTCGCCTGCCCGGGCTGCGCGGCACCCATCGCCATGAACCTCGTGCTCAAGGCTCTCGGTCCCGACACCATGGTGGTTCTTCCTGCCTGCTGCTGGAGCATCATCGCCGGGCCATGGCCTCAGTCGTCGCTCCGCGTGCCCCTGTTTCACACCGCGTTCGAGACCGGCGCGGCGGTGGCTTCGGGGATCAAGGCGGGCCTCGTGGCGAGGGGCGACACGGAAACGACGGTGATCTCGTGGGCCGGAGACGGCGGAACGTTCGACATCGGGCTGCAGGCCCTGTCGGGGGCGGCCGAGCGCAACGAGGACATCATCTACTTCTGCTACGACAACGAAGCCTACATGAACACCGGGATCCAGCGCTCCTCGGCCACCCCGTGGGGCGCGTGGACCACCACCACGCCCACGAGCGATCCCGAGCATCAGCCGAAGAAGGACATCCTCGCCATCATGGCGGCGCACAGGATCCCGTATGCGGCCACCGCGTCCGTGGCCTATCCGGTCGACCTGGTGGAGAAGGTGAAGCGCGCCCGCACCATACGCGGCACCCGGTTCATCCACATCCTCGCGCCCTGCCCGCCGGGATGGAAGACGCAGAACGACGAGACGATCGACCTGGCGCGAATGGCGGTCGAGCGCCGGGTCTTCCCGCTCATGGAAGTGGAGAACGGCTCCCGTTGGCGCTTCACGGTGGACCACCCGGGCGGTCCGATCGACGAGTACATCCGTAGACAGGCGCGCTTCAAGCACCTGACGGATGAGCAGCTGGGGTGGGTCCAGCAGCAGGTCGATGCGCGCTGGGAAGTCCTCTCGAACCGGGTGAAGTACGGCACCTGATCCTGACGAGCGGGCAGGCGCGATGCCCGTCCGCGCGTTACCTTCAGGAGATCCATAGACGCATCCAGACCTGGGACTTGTCCCCCCTCGGGCCCGGTACGCCGTGCACCCGAGCGCGAGGAGGCGACATGGCCGGAATCGCAGGCTACGGGGCGTTCATCCCGCGACGGCGGATCTCCACGGAGGAGATCGCCCGCCAGTGGGGGAAGGACCCCGGAACCATCCAGAGGGGACTGCTCCTGAAGGAGAAATCGGTCCCCGGCTTCGACGAAGACACCATCACGATCTCGGTGGCCGCGGGCCGGTCGGCGCTGGCGCGCGCCGGGGTGTCACCCGGCCGGGTCGGGGCGGTGTACATCGGCTCAGAATCTCACCCGTACGCGGTGAAGCCCAGCGGAACGGTGGTCGCCGAGGCGCTCGGGATCGGACCGGACGTGCACGTGGCCGACTTCGAGTTCGCCTGCAAGGCTGGAACGGAAGCCATGTTCGTGGCGTTGGCCCTGGTCGAATCCGGACGGGCGGAGTACGCGCTCGCCGTCGGGGCGGACACGTCGCAGGGCGCGCCGGATGACGCGCTGGAGTTCTCGGCCTCGGCCGGCGGCGCAGCGTACCTGTTCGGCCGCGACGACCCGCTGGTGGAAGTGGTGGATGTCCTCAGCTACACGACGGACACACCCGATTTCTGGCGGCGCGAGGGCGAGTTCTATCCGCGACACGGGGGACGCTTTACCGGAGAGCCGGCGTATTTCAAGCACGTGTCGGCTGCCACCCGGAGGATTCTGGAACGAACCGGCCTCGAACCGGGCGACTTCCGCCACGCGGTCTTCCACATGCCGAACGGAAAATTCCCGCTTTCGGTGGGCAAGTCGCTCGGCTTCACGCACGAGCAGATGGAGACCGGCTGGGTGGTGCCCACGATGGGGAATACCTACTCCGGTTCGTCGCCCACCGGTCTCGCGGCCGTGCTCGACGTGGCCGACGCGGATGACCTGATCCTCATCACCTCGTTCGGTTCCGGCGCCGGCAGCGACTCCTTCGTCCTCCGGGCGACCGCGCTGCTCCCGCAGCGCCGCGGCCTGGCACCGACCGTTCGCTCGATGCTCGACGGACCCCGCCGGTACGTCTCGTACGGCGAGTACGCCAAGTACCGCGAGAAGATCATCGTCAACGACTGACGCGGAGGAAGCCATGCGTGAAGTAGCCATCGTCGCAGCCGGCATGACGCGCTTCGGCGAGCTCTGGGGCGCCAGCCTCCGCGACCTGTTCGTGGAAGCCGCGCAGCAGTCCCTCGACGCAGCCGGCGTCGACCAGGTGGACTCGATCTACACGGGGAACATGTCGGCCGGTCAGTTCGTGGGGCAGGAGCACCTCGGGCCGCTCTTCGCCGACCAGCTGGGTATGGCCGGCGTCCCTTCGGTTCGGGTGGAGTCGGCGTGCGCATCCGGCGGAGTGGCGCTGCGTTCCGCATTTCTCGAGGTGGCCAGCGGGCACAGCGATCTGGTGCTCGCGGCCGGGGTCGAGAAGATGACCGATGGCGCGGACGTCACCGAGGTCCTGGCCACCGCCTCGGACCAGGAGACCGAGGTCTACCAGGGCGCCACCTTCCCGGCCCTGTACGCCATGATCGCGCGGGCCCACATGGAGAAGCACGGTACGACCGAGGAGGACCTCGCCTGGGTCTCGGTCAAGAACCACCGACACGGGGCCCTCAACGAGCACGCTCAGTTCCGGCGCGAAGTCTCCGTGGAACAGGTGCTGACGTCGGCGCCGGTCTCGGAGCCGCTGCGCTTGCTGCACTGCTCTCCGGTCAGCGACGGGGCCGCCGCCGTTCTGCTCTGTCCGCTGGATCAGGCGAGACGCTACACGGACCACCCGGTGGCGATTCGCGGATCGGGGATGGCTTCGAGTTCCCTGGCCCTCTCCGACCGGCCCGACATCTCGTTTCTGGACGCGGTCGCCCTGGCCGGCGCCCGTGCGTACGAGAGTGCGGGCATCCAGCCCGGCGACGTGGACGTGGCCGAGGTGCACGATTGCTTCTCGATCGCCGAGGTCTGCTGCCTCGAGGCACTCGGACTGGCCCCCGTGGGTCGCGGGCAGCACTGCGCCCGAGAGGGCGAGACGGCGATCGGGGGCAGAATCCCGGTCAACACGAGCGGCGGGCTCAAGTCGAAGGGGCACCCGGTGGGTGCGACGGGCGTCGCACAGGCCGTGGAGCTGTTCGAACAGCTGACCGGTGCGTGCGGAGAGCGGCAGGTGCCCGACGCCGAATTCGGCCTCGCCCAGAACATGGGCGGCACGGGCGCGAGCTCGGTGGTTCACATCCTTCAGGCCGTTTGAGAGGAAAGGAGATCGACGATGCCGAGTCCGAGGTACTGGCGGGAAATCCCTTCCCGCTACCGGCTGGAGGCCACGCGGTGCGGAGACTGTGGCCGCGTCTCCTATCCTCCGCGCCGGATCTGTCCGGCCTGCCGGAGCGACGATGCCCACGTCCTGGAGCTGTCACACGAGGGAAGGGTCGTGACCTGCACGGTGGTACACGTTCCGCCGGGTGACTTTCTGATGGAAGCGCCGTATGCCCTCGCCATCATCGAGACGCCGGAAGGGGCCCGAATGATGGTGCAGGTCGTGGACACCGATCCGGCTGCCGTCGAGCCGGGCATGGCCGTGTCGCTGGAGTTCCGCCTCATCCGCAAAGAGGGTCGGGGAGGCATCCTGTGTTACGGTCACAAGGCCGTTCCCGCCTATCCGTCGGGTGAGGAGCCCATCCCGCAGGAGGAGGAGCAGCACGAGGAGGTGCTGCATGCGTAAGGTCAGCGTGCTGGCAGAAGTCAGCGATCATCATTACCGGGCCTACGAACGTGAGGCCGTCCGGCAGGGGGTCCCGGTGGAGACGCTCATCCAGCAGACGGTCAACTGTCTGCTGCGCGCCCTGGAGAAAGACGAAGAGGAAGATCGCTGCGCGGAGCTCGCGCCCTCCTGAACCAACACCGCCCCGGAGTGCAGACTCCCCTTCGGGGCGGTGCCCGGGTCGGACCGGCGGCGGGGCCTCCGGACCCCTGCCGGACTCTAGATCGAACCGCGACCCGTCTTGTCGTGGCAGGACGCGCAGGTCGCTAGGAACTCTCCGTACACCCGGGCCCTGGCCGCCTGTCCGGTGAGCCCCACCGACTCGGCGCCGAGCTGGTGGACCAGCGCTTCCATCTCCGACACCTCCGCCAGAACGTCGATCGCGGCGGGAATCTCGGCCGGGGCGAGCGGTGACTCCGACAGCACCTCGGCCCCTTCGTCCCAGGCGATTCCGGACGGGGCCACCAGGCCTTCCCACATCCGGCCGGAGGCCCATGCGTGGCGGGCCATGTGACCGCCGGCGCCCTCGCCCTCAGGAAGCGGCTGCGGCTCCGCGAAGGTCACCTCCGCACCGAGGTCCCGGTGGCAGGCCCCGCATTCCGACCCCATCCCGGCCGTGGCCCGCGCGGCGGTCTCGATGTCGGCAGCCTCCGCGGCCTGCAGCGCCCAGTCGTGCATCGCCTCGGCGTGGGGCTCCCACTGCGCCGGCATGGCGGCCGAGTTGGCGTGCTCCGCCATCCACTGGGCGGGCTCCTGCACGGCGGCCAGGTCTCCGTTGATCACCGCGACCTGCATCTCGGTGGCCTTGAAGAAGTGATCCTTCATGTGGGCCTGCAGCACTTCACGTGGATACTCGGCCGTCGCTTCACCCTCCCTCGCGGAAGACCCACCCTCTCCGCAGGCCGAGGTGAAGAGCGCAAGGACGGGCAGGGCGAGAAGCAGCGGAAGGACGCGCGAACTCATGGGGACCCTCCTGGCAGAGCGACCGGACTGACAGAAGCAAACGTATCGCCGTCCCGGAAAACCTAACCCGGGCGACCGCACTCGACAAAAATACCGCCAGCGACAAACCAGCTCACGCCCCCCTCGCATATCGCTTCGTGAGTCTGGCCGCCGCTGGCGGCGGTCTTTCGTTCCTGGGCAGCCGCCTGAACGATCGGAGGCCGTGAACAACCGTACTGCCCGTTTTGCCCTGATTTTCCTGCAAGAAACGTGCTTTGCGCCAGCGGTGCGCGGGACCTCGAAGCCACCGCTCCCGACCGGGCTCGTAACTGATCGTGGGCTACGTCGTTGGAGGTTGTCGAATGCTCGGGATGGACGGCGGCGGACGAGTGCCGGGAAGGAGGCTCCGATGTCGCGGTGGCGCGAAATGTGACACATTGGCCGGGATCGTCGCGGGGTCGCGAAGACCCGGACCGCAGCGTGCCCCTCGCCGGGCGGGCGACGATTCGGCCGAGGCGAGCGCTTCTTCGAGTCCGGCCCTACATTTGGGCAACGTCCTCGATCCGGCCACGGCCGGACGGCTGCAAGCGGCGCCCCACGCGATCGAGACCCCCGGACCCGCGCGATGGGAGATGCGATGGCCGAAAGCAGGCGTCTCAGCAAGGAGCTCACCCTCCTCGACGTGTACGTCATCGGCACCGGCTCCATGCTGAGCGCCGGGTTCTTCCTGCTTCCGGGGATTGCCGCAGGGCATACGGGTACCTCGGTGATCCTCGCCTACTTCCTGGCCAGCCTGCTCGCCATCCCGGCCCTGCTCAGCAAGGCGGAGTTGGCGACGGCGATGCCGAGGGCCGGGGGCGTCTATTATTTCCTGGATCGGAGTCTCGGACCGGTCGTCGGCACGGTCGGCGGTCTCGGGACGTGGCTGGTCCTCGTCCTGAAGAGCGCCTTTGCGCTCATCGGGATGGGCGCCTACGTCGCCCTCGTGGTCGAGCTTCCGCGGGAGTGGCTCGCGGTGGGCCTGACCGGTCTCTTCGTGCTGCTCAACCTTCTCGGGGCGCGCGAGTCCAGCGGTCTCCTTCGCGTCCTGGTCGTCCTCGTCCTCGGCTTCATCGCCATCCTGCTGCTGCAGGGCCTCGTGGGTCTGGCGGGCGGCCCGGGAAGCGATGCCTTCCACGGTCACGTGGAACCCTTCATCACCAGCGGAACGGACGAGCTGGTGTATACGATCGGCCTCGTGTTCATCTCGTTCGCCGGACCGGTCAAGGTGGCCAGCATCTCCGAGGAGGTCAGGAACCCGGACCGTAACCTCCCGCTCGGGATGATCCTCGCGCTCCTCACGGCATCGGTGATCTACGTGGCGGGCGTATGGCTGATGGTGGAAGTCGTGCCGGCCGAGGCCTTTCACCACGATCTCACCCCGGTGGCGAGCGCGGGCGAGCGCCTGTTCTCGTGGATGCCGCATCCCCTGGCCATGACGCTGGTGCTCGTGCCGGCGATCGCCGGCCTGGCGGCGGCGGGAAACGCCGGCATTCTGGCCGCCTCGCGGTATCCCCTGGCCATGGGACGAGATCGTCTGATCCCGGGAACGTTCGGCCGGCTGAACCGAGCCGGCACCCCCGTGGTCGCGCTGCTCGTCACCGGCGGGCTGATGGCCGCGGCGATCCTCACCCTGGACGTCGAGGGAGTGGCGAAGCTGGCCAGCACCTTCCTGCTCCTCATCTTCGCGCTCGTCAACCTGGCCGTGATCGTGATGAGGGAGAGCGGGATCGAGGCGTACGATCCCGGGTTCCGATCTCCCGGCTATCCCGGCGTGCAGGCGATCGGCCTGCTCGCACCCGCGATCCTCATCGCCGCCCTCGGGTTCTGGCCGATCGTGTTCGCCATCGGTCTCGTGAGCGTGTGTCTCGCCTGGTACTACTACTACGCCAGGGATCGCGTGGTACGAAGCGGCGCCCTGCTTCACTGGTTCGAGCGGCTCGGACAGGGCCGGTTCGACGGTCTCGACCCGGAGCTCCGCAGCATCCTGAAGGAGAAAGGCGTCCGGGCCGAGGACGCGTTCGATCAGGTCGTCGCCCGCGCCTTCACGCTGGACCTGGGTCCGGGCGAGACCTTCCACTCCGCCACCCGTCAGGCGGCGGCGCGATTGTCCCAGCGCCTCCCGGTCAGCGCCGAGCACCTCGCCGAGGGGTTCCTGCACGGCACCCGCACCGGCGCGACCCCGGTGTCGCGGGGGACGGCCCTGCCTCACCTGCGCATCGCCGGCGCATCGGGACCAGAAATGGT